>CACZDG010000004.1 GCA_902779865.1 uncultured bacterium | reverse complement strand
CGGCACATCGGCAACTGCCGTCAAGCTGTTCCCTTCAAGGCGGCCGAAGCGGAATACATCGCCCCAATATTCATAATCGTGTTCAGCCCGCGACTTTGCATCGCACCTCCACGAGAAGGACAAAACGCCCTTCCCTGTGATGGTCGTAGTCAGCCAAGAGACGTAGCTATACCCGCTATAGCCGCCCGTCGGCAGCGCCCCGCTCTGTACGGCGCTCGTTCCAGGCTCCTCGTAGCAATCAGCCTGCGCAAACCAGTCGGCATTGGTCGGGGCTTCGTCATAGTGGCCAAAAGACCCAACCGTGCCCTTCGTCTCGAACTCCAGTCCGGGAGCATCAACTGCCGCCGCAAGCGTGACGGACCAGCATGCAAACAGCTCCACCTCCGCGTTGGCGGTTGCAGTCAGATTGCTCACCGTCGCTCTGTCGGCGAATACCGCCGGGCCCGCCGCGTTCGTGGCCCAACCGGTAAACTCGTAGTCAGTGCGCTCGAATGCGCACTGAGTCAGGTTGGTCGGCACGTCGTACGTGCAGGAGGTCATTGGGGACATGCCGCCAGTGGCGTCGGCGGCGTTGGCGTTGAAAGAAATGCTGTATTGAATCGGCGACCACTGCGCGTAGAGCTGCGCATCGCCATCCACATCCCAATTGTGCTCGCTCTCGCCGGAGGCGTTGTAGTACGAAACACCTTGAGCATTGGTGTAGGAGCAAAACTCGTAGCCGGGGCGCTCGGGATGAGTGATCGTAGGCATCGCCGCGTCATATGTGGCGTTGGTGGAAGTGGTGTCGCCGCTGCCGTCCTGCGGATCGAGCGTGATGGTGTAGGTGCGAGGCGTCCATTGCGCGTAGAGGGTGGCGTCGGAGGTAAGGTTCCAGTTGGCCGAGCTTGCACCATAGCGGTCGTAATAAGAAACGCCTTGAGCATTGGTGTAGGAGCAAAACTCGTAGCCGGGGCGCTCGGGTGGGATGATCGTTGGCATAGCTGCGTCGTATGTGGCGTTGGTGGTAGTGGTGCCACCACTGCCCAGCTGGGGATCGAGCTTGACCATGTAGGTGCAAGGCGTCCACTGCGCGTAGAGGGTGGTGTTCGAAGGAATATCCCACGAGCACACACCATTTCCATCCGCATCAAAATATTGCTTGCCGCCTTCTGGTGCCGTAAAGTAACCTAGAAGATCGTAACCCCTGCGGACACGTGGATATACCCTTATCATGTCAGAGCCGTATTGTACAGAAATCGTAGAAACCAAATCACCACCTTCATAATTGCCAGCAAGTGTGATCGTGTAATTTTTTGGCACCCACTGGGCGTAGAGCCGCACAACGCCGCCGGTAGCGAGGTTCAACACCTCCTCGCAGTTCGTGAACACCACTTCATCCACGCCATTGGTTGCCCATCCGGCAAAGCCATAGCCCTCGCACTCGAACACGCAATCCGTGAGGTTGGTCGGTACGTCGTAGGTGCAGATCATTGAATACGCATCGCCAGTACCGCCATTCGCGTGGAATGCCACTTCGTAAGTATTCGGCTGCCACTGCGCGTAGAGCGTGGTGTCGGAAGTAAGGTTCCAGTTGGCCGCGCTTGCACCATAGCGGTCGTAGTAAGAAACGCCTTGAGCATTGGTGTAGGAGCAAAACTCGTAGCCGGGGCGTGATGGGATAGTAATCGCTGGCATCGCGGCATTTGTGATGGCTATCACCGACTCGGTGCCGCCGCTGCCGCCCTGCCGATCGAGCGTAACTTCGTAGCCGGGGCTCCACGTCACGTGGTCCACGTAGCCGGTACCGCCGCCGTTACCATAGCCGCCATCTTCGTACATGAACGCCCACGCAACATTTTCCGCACCGTCCGTCGTTTTCGTGTAGGCGGCATGCTGCCATCCGGTGTGACCTTCCAGTTCTGGCACCTCGGCAACTGCCGTCAAGCTGTTCCCTTCAAGACGGCCGAAGCGAAGTACGTTGCCGTAAAGTTTCTTATCGGACCACTCTTCTCCCTGTATCCGCTGTTTGGCGTCGCACCTCCAGGAGAAGGACAATACGCCCTTCCCCGTAACGGTCATAGTCAGCCATGAAATATAACTATACCCGCCTTTGGTGTCAGTCGGCAGCGCCCCGCTCTGCGCGGCGCTCGTTCCGGGGGCATCGTAGCAATCGGCCTGCGCAAACCAGTCGGCATTGGTCGGCAATTCCTCTTCACCATTAACAATACTACCCCTGGTCTCAAACTCCAAGCTAGGAGCGTCCACCGCTTCAGCAAGCGCGGCGGACACGGCATCTACAGTGGCGGTCCAGCAGGCGTACATGGCGACGGTTCCATCGACTGCCGCCGTCAGGTTCGAGACGAGCGCACCGTCCAGGAACTGAACCGCACCTTCGGCGCCGTTCGTGGTCCAGCCGGCGAAGTCGTAGCCCGCGCACGTGAAGTCGCACGATGGCAGGTTGGTCGGCACGTCGTAGGTGCAGGACATCGCAGCCATCGAATCATCACCGTCAGCGCCGTTGGGGTTGAACGTGACCGTGTAAGTATTTGGCGTCCACTGCGCTGTCACCGTCTTGTTTTCGGCTGGCATCCTCGTAGGAACGGCAGGATTCCATCCGGCGAATGTATAGCCCGTCTTCGTTGGATCGGTAAGTGCAGTGATGGGTGTATCGTAGTTCTGTGTGATCGAATCGATCTCAGAGCCGCCGTCGGTGTCGAACGTGATCGTGTACTGATTGATATTCCATTGCGCAATGTAGGTGGCGTTGCTCGCCGGAACGTTGTCTGGCACCTTCGGCGACCAGCCGGCGAAGCTGTAGCCCGTCTTCGTTACCGTCGGCGCTGTGAGCGTTGCACCGCACGTCAAGTTGCTGCTCCAGCCGCCTTCGCCGCCGTTCGCATCGAACGTCACCGTGTAAGCATTGGCCATCCAGTAGGCGTAGAGCGTGGCACCAGATATTGTCGCTTCGGCAACTGATTCCGTCATGTTGCCATTCGCGTTGTAGCACTGCGTTCCTTTACCATCGGATTGAGTGAAGTATCCGCCGAAGGCGTAGCCCTCGCGCGTGGGAATGGTCGCAAGAGGATCGCCGTAGGTTATGCTGGAGGGAGACGAGCCGCTGCCATCATTGAAATAGACCGTGTAAGTTTTCCCTGTCCACTGCGCGTAGAGGGTCACAGTTTCGTTGGCGGTCTTAGTAAGGTTCGATACTACTGCGCCGTCAGCAAACGTAGTGCCTACACTGTTCGTCCAACCCGCGAAGCCGTAGCCCGTGCGCGTGAATGAGCATGATGTCAGGTTGGTCGGCACGTCGTAGGTGCAGGCCATCGGCTCCATATTGCCTGTGGCATCGGTTGCGTTGGCGTCGAACGAAATGCTGTATTGAATCGGTGCCCAGTGCGCGTAGAGGGTGGTGTTGGAGGGGATGTTCCATGTTGTGCTCGTACTATCCGCATTGATGTACTGCGTACCGCCCTCACGTGCAGTAAAGTAACCTAGAAAATCATAGCCGTCACGCTCATGCGCAGAAGGAGAGAGTGAGGATGTGAGACTGGAGCCGTATGTCCACTTCAAGGACGTATATCTTTCATCGTCCGGATAATGGTTCCTGTTGAACTTAACCGTAAACGTTTCCGCATTCCAATGCGCGTAGAAAATCACGTCATTCGTAATCACCGTCGATGCCGATACTTTGCTACCGCCATCAGACGCGGTGTACCAGTCTCCACCTCTGTAACCAGTCTTTGTCGCCGTCGGAAGCGTGCCTACCGCGCAACCATTCGTAACGGAACGCTCCCTCTCAGCGACAGTACCGCCCTTCGGATCAAACGTCACAGTCCAAACTTGCTGCGTCACCACGGGATCTGGGTCGGTGCCTGGAGACGGATCATCATTGTGCTTATTCCAATGCGCGTAGAACGTTACGTTAGTCGTGATTGGCGTTGTATTCGTCACTTGGTTGCCGGTATCCTGATCGGTGAACCAGCCGAGGAAATTATAGCCGTCCTTCGTTGCCGTCGGAAGCGTGCCTACCTCGCACCCGTTCGTAATGGATCGCGTCGCATCAACCTCGGCGATAGTACCATCCTGCGCATCGAACGTTACAGTCCAAACCTGCTGCGTCACCACGGGATCAGGGTCGGTGCCTGGAGGCGGCTCGTCAGAAAACGGTTTCCACTCAACGCGATCAACCCAGCCAGTGCCGCCGCCGTTGTTGAAATTACGCCCAACATAGTCGCTGTACATGAACACCCATGCGAACGTAACGCTGCCTGCTACATCGTTAGTATATACAACGCGCAGCCATTCGGTCTCGCCGCTCAAATATGCGACATCGGGCAACTCCGAAAACAGACCGTCTGCAACAACGCCAAAGCGGAAGGTGTCGCCGTAATATTTTTCTATCAACCCTCCAGGATCTTTAAGTTCCTTGGCGGCGCACTTCCACGAGAATGACAATACGCCAGGCCCATTGGTCACTGTTGTGGTCAACCACGAGCAATATACTATGTCCTCTCTTACAGATTCCGGTGTCGATGCTGGCAACTCCCCGCTCCGCGCGGAGCTCTCGCCACCGTCCGCGAAATCAGTTACACCCCAGTTGTAGTTGGTTTTTGTCTCATTCCATAGCCCCGAAGGACCGACCGTGCCAAATGTGGTGAACTCTAGATCCAGCGCGTCAAGCGCAACTGCGAGCACTCCAGGCACCCGCACCAACTTCCAAGATGCGTAGAGGGTGGTATCTGCTGCGATATTCCAATTGGTCGCGCTGGTGCCATCGGCGTTGTAGTATGCCACACCGGTGGAGTTGGTGTAGGAGCAAAACTCGTAGCCTAGGCGAGTGGGAGGGGTGATGGAGGGCATTGCAACACCGTTGGTGGCAGTGACCGATTCTGTGCCGCCGCTGCCGCCCTGAGGATCAAGAGTGACGGTGTAGGTGCTTGGTGGTTCTGGATCATCCGGCGGAGGGGGTGGAGGTGCTGGGATTTCAATCCAATATGCGTAGAGGGTGGCATTGGTGGTCTGATCCCACTTGCGCGCACTGGCTCCCTTGGCGTTGTAGTACCGTGTGCCTGTACCTCCGCGCTCATTGAAGTAAGCGTGGAACTTGAAACCGGGACGCTCGGGAAGCGTAATCGGTGGCATCGGGGATGCGTAGGTGGCCGTGATGGAAGTGGTGCCGTTTATGCCGCCTTGCGGGTTGAGGGATACGGTGTTGGTGATCACGGCCCAATAGGCATAGAGGGTGGTGGCCTCGGTCTTGTCCCACGTGCGCGCGCTGGAGCCGTCGGCGTTGTAGTATTGCGTGCCGCCGCCGTTGGGCGCGGTATTGTAGGAGCAAAACTCGTAGCCAGGGCGGATGGGAGGGGTGATGGTGGGCATCGGCGCGTCATAGGTGGCGTTTGTGGAAGTAGTGCCGCCAGTGCCAAGCTGCCGATCAAAGGTGATGATTTGCTCCGATGCCTTCCACTGGGCGTAGAGAGTGGCGCCCGAGGTGATGTTCCAATTGGCTGCGCTCGTGCCGTCGGCGTTGTAGTACGAAATGCCTTGAGAATTGGTGTAGGAGCAGAACTCGTAGCCGGTGCGGGTGGGAGGGGTGATTGATGGCATCGGTGCGCCGTAGGTGGCAGTGGTGGATGCCGTGCCACCGCTGCCGGGCTGCCGATCGAATGTGATCGTGTATGTAGCGGGGGCTGCGTAGAAGCTCAGCGTACAGCCAGCGTGGGACTGTTGAAGCGTAATGGAATTGCCCGCCCCGCCGGACAAAACACCAACGCCGTTTACCGTCACTTTCCAACGGGCGGTATAACCCGCTGGCACGCCAGAGAAGGCGGGCGTGTAGGCAGTGTCAATCGCCCAGGCCGTCCATGTATCACTCCCGTTTCTGCCAACGGGTCCCATGATCTGGGTCAGACTGTCCGATAACGTGGCAGTCAACTTTACAGATTCTATGCGCGAATCAACGGTCGCATTGACCGTAATGCCCCTTGCCGTGAAGGCCGCCAATGCGGCCGACAGCAAAACAAAAATGGAAGTCAGACGCATTATGGCTTCACCTCCTGTTTTCACTCATTGAGTGGTGTGTTAGTTGCGCCGGTAACGACCTTGTAGAAGCGTTTGGCGCCGGCGCCGGAATCGCCGGGCGTGACGACGATTGAAAGCGTAACGGGTGTGACGGGAATGTCCACCGTCCCCTGCCCCTGCGCGGCGGGCGTGCCTGATTCGTATGTGCCGGAAGCGACTGGCGTCCATGTGGCGAGGTCGTCGGAGCCATAGAGCACGTACCAGAATCCGCGCAGGGCATGCGTGATATCGGCCTGGACGGTGCACTTGCCGGAGCCGTCGTCGTTGGAGAATATCGTGAGCGTGCAGGTGTCCATCGCGACGGAGAGGGCCGCGTCGTCACGCGTGAGCGTGGCGATGGCGTTGCCGTCGGCGTCCAACGACTTCGTGGCGATCCAACCAACCGGCGCGGTCACGGTGAGGTCGTCCAGCTCCACGCCCAATTCCTCCATTTCCGCCTTGGAAAGAAGGTTCGTCACGTCGCCGACGTGGAGATTGTCCAGCGTATCGTTCCATGCGATGTCAAACGTTGTGTCATCATCCGGCTCCATTGGGATATCCCACAGCCACTCGAGCGTGACCGACGCGCCGTTCGTGATGCCGTAGATGTTCGGATTCACGCCGACCCACGACAGCGGACTCGTTTCGCCCCTTTCGTAGAGCCTGAAGCCTTCCTCCTCCTTGACGATCTTTCCCGTACTCGGATCGACGATGTCATTGCCGTAGATGGCAAGCCCACCGCCATTGCCCTGCAAGAGCACATTGTTGCCATCCAGGGAGGCATTGACGAAATTGGTCGGCACGGCAACCACGCCGAGATCGTACATGGCACAGCGCACCATACCGTCGTCATCGATGAGCCGCCACCCAAGGCACGGCCGTCCAGTGCCGTCAAAATTCGTTTCAAGTCTGACGTCCGTAGAAACCCGACTGAGATTCGTGACCGTATCGTATGGAAGCTCGGTGCCGCCAACGAATGTTTTCGGCACGGGGTCGCCGTCTTTGATGCCGTAGTTCTTCACCGTCAGGTTGAACGATCCAGTTTTGGTTGTGGCCCCCTTGTCGAACGAAGCCCTTATGTTCGCGGGGTGTGTCGCCTTCATTACCAGCATGTTCCCAGATTCGGAATACTCGTCATCCTCCCAGAACACGCCGTCTACTACCCAGCTATTAAACGTATGGATGGTCGTCATGTTCCCCTGTGCCCCGGTGGCGGTGAAGGTGACGACTTCTCCGACCTTGTACCAGTCGTTGTCGCCCTTGTCGGGCGTAATGGTGCCGGTCCCCGATCCGTAGGCAATCTCCCGCGTGATCTTAACGGCGTTGGTCTCCCATAGCCACGTGACCGTGTAGGCGCCGTTGCGGATGGGGGCGAGCGTCAAGGCCGTGGTGTCAAGGTTCGTCACTACTTCGGGCGTGTTGGTCGATGAAAGAAGGTAGCCGCGGCACGCGAACTCGACGTTCCCGGCGGCGTTCGTGGCGAACGCGGGCGCAGATATCGCGATGGTCGTTCCGTTGGTGTATATGTTTTCGTAGAGTCCGTAGTCGGGATCAGCATGGCCAGGCCTGTCGGAACCTTCGTACATCCCCGTCACCCCGATGCCGGCCGCGCCGGTCATCTCCGAGACGGTGTTCGTGAAGCCCGCAGCCTCCACCGCAAGCGTGATGCCGGACGCCCTTTCGAGGAAGTTCGTGAGACCCACCTCCATCACGCGGATCAATTCGTTCGTGATCAATTCGCCCGTCACGTACTCAATGCCCTCGCCGCTTACGCCGTCAATCACGTTCGTGTAGGAATACGTCACATACGGGCCGTCAACGGTTTCAACCACGTTCGTGTAGGGGAAGCCCGCGCCGTCCACGTCGTTCGTGTACTTCGCGCTGCCGATCGTCCAGTACGAAAGGCGTCCGTTGTAGAACGACCACATCTTGTTCTCGTCTGCGGAAATGGCGCGTCCGTCGAACAGGGCGAGGGACGGCTTGCCGTCGGACTCGGAGGAGAGCCCCAGACTGTACGGGATGCACAGGACGATGTACTTGTTGGTGAAGGCCTCCTTCGTCGCGTCGTCCGCTTCCGTATCCAGCCAATACAGGTAGTTCCAGGCGGCGTCGGTGGCCGGTTCGCCCCAGCTTCCGCTGAAGGCAAAGACAGGCTTGTTCGTTGTCGTCTCAAACGACGCGATGCACTTCTCCCGCGCATCCGCGAAGCTCAACGCCACCTCGGAATTGAGAAGCGGGAAGAAGATTGGATCGGGCACCCACTTGCAGATGGCGTCGCCGCTACTTATATAAGATGAGTTCTTGCTTGCGGCCGGGCCAATGGTCACGCTGCCCGATTTGCCCGCGCAGGAAAGTTCAACCTGTTTATTCGCCTGCGTTCCGGCAGCGGAAACGCGTGCGCCGAAGAAGCCGTCGGTGAAGATGTTGTCAAAGAAGTCTCCGTCTTTCTCGTGGCTGTACTCGACGCCGCCGATCGTCATGGGCGGATTGATGTAGGGAAGCAGCCGTCCGAAAACGGGCACGACGTTGTCGTTCTCGTAGCCGATCATCGTGATGATGCCGTCCAGGATGTCGTAGAGGTCTTCTTCGCCTTCGAGCGTACTCTTGGTGTTGATGTACGGGAGCGCGTACCAGCCGTCGCCCGATCCACCCCAGCCGAGGAACACGCGAACGCGCTCCACGTCGTCGTCGTCTATGCCGTAGCCGACCGCAACGACGGAGTGTCCAGAGCCGCCTTGGCTTTTATGGATGCCCATGCCGACCGGCGCACCAGAACGGCATTGGGCGTAGATGAGTTTTTCGTACTGGTCTGGTCTGGGACTGTCCACGTAACGGGCTTCCTGGAAGCCAAAATACTCCACAAGCGCCTTGGCCGTGGCCATCTCCGATGCGCCAGACCCCCCCACGTTCCAGCCCATTCCTACGGCAACGCCCGCATCGTATGCCACGCGGCCGTAAAGCTCTGAATTTGCATTTGCCCAGTCGTACTTGCCGCCTTTCGTCTTGCTCGCGTAAGCTTTTCCCAGGTAAGTGGTACCCGCGTCTGCCTTCCCAGTTTCGATTTCCTGCCCTGCTTTTTCACCAACATGGAAGTACTCCATCATCGCCGCCGCCGCAGTGGCCACGCAGCCGCACGGCACGCCACCCGGCGTGTACATGTTGTAAACGCCGCCGCCCTGGTTCCAGTGCGTGAGCTTGCCACTCGGCTCAAAGCCCGGCAAAACGATCTTGTACTTCATCTCGCTATCGGGTGCCGCTTTCGTGAGGTCTGCGCCGAGGCGCGCCTTGCCGCCCTTGCGGGGCGCACGGAGCTTCTCCCATTTCGACTGCTGCTGCTCCGCCCATTCCTGACGCACCACCTCCTTGTGTGCAGCCTTTTCTTCATCCTCCTCTGGCTCGCTCGATGACGATGCCGCGAGGCGCAGCCTGCCGCCGGAGGACGGTGCGTTTTCCGGGTAGAGGTTCAGAAAGCGGAGACGACCGCGCATATCCAGCGTGAGGATCCCGTGTAGCGGATGCGCCGCAGGCAGTTCACCGGGATCGCGTTCAAGCGCCATGATAACAGGCTCGATTTCAGTGACGGGCGCAATGATCAAGCAGCCGCCGCCGGCCATCGACACCTGATGCCACAGGACTGTCTGCGCGGCGTTGGTGTCGCAGACTGTGATTACGTTCGTCGCGTTGTTGCCGGTCTCGAACTGCGCGTTGCGCTCGGCCCAAGCGTCGGCAGCGGCCAACGCCATGGCGGGCGTGACCTCTTCCGCGTACGTTGCACACGCGGTAACACTGGCGATAAATGCCAATAAAACTCTATTCTTCATACCTTCCTACCGTCCTTTCAGACAAGCCACCCACGAGAGAAGTGTACACTTCTCCCGAAAGTCACATGAAATTATACACATATTTTACGAAAAAGGAAACGAAAAAATGAAAAAGTTTTTCGAGGTTCGTGGATTACCGCTCGAGAAAACGGCCAGAGCGATTGCCCGTGAACTTGCCGGAGCGATATGAAACCGAACCGTTGACCATCACGGCCTCAACTCCCTCGCAGAACGAATGCGGTGATGTATAGGTTGCCGTCTCGCGGAACGTATCTTCGTTCCACACCGTAATATCACCGTAAGCACCGGGGCGAATCACTCCGCGGTCGCGTATGCCGAAGCGTTCCGCCGGCACGGAGGTCATGCGCTTTATGGCCTCTTCGCGCGAGCAGATGCACGCATGGCCTTCGACGCGGCCCGTGAGCATACGGAAGAAGCGTGGCATCGTGCCGTACGCGCGCGGGTGCGGATGATCCTTGCCGAGCGGACCCCACGGCGCGCGCAACGAGGCGTCACTGCACGGCACGATCCACGGGCGCGAGAAAATCTTCTGGAGGTTATCCTCACTCATGCCAAAGAAGAATGCGCCCGTGCGGCACGCGTCGGCGCTCAAGATATCGCAAATGAGAGTACCGGGGGTAGCGGGCCCGGTGGCCCGCCACCTCAAGACCAATTCATTTATCCTTTGGCCACTGCATTGGCTGGTCTCTTCAGACCACGTGCCGCCGATCATCACGGTTGACCAGTCGCGGTCTTGTGCGTCGATTTCGGCGGCGATGCGCGCACGGGTGGCGGGGTCTGCGAGGCGCTTGATTTCAGCCACCACGCCACCTTCGCCAGCCCAGTCGGGGAAGACAACGTCGAGGTCCGTGCCGGCGGCGCAGTAGGGATAGCGGTCGCTGCCGAGCAGTTCGCCAGCGTCGATGGCGCGTTCGATTTTGGCGAGCACGTCGTCGATTTTACCCCAGTTGCGCTTGCCGCTCGTCTTGAGGTGTGAGATTTCTGCGCGGATTCCCGTGGCGCGAACGAGGTCGAGCACTTCGTCTATCGCCTCGATGATGGCGTCGCCTTCGGAGCGCATGTGCGTGGCGTAGAACCCACCGTGCGCCGCCGCCACGCGCGCGAGCGACGTCACCTCGGCGGCGTCGGAATATTTGCCGGGTTGGTAGATGAGGCCGGTTGTGAGTCCCCAGCCGCCGTCATCGAGTTCGCGAGCGAGGAGGTTTTCCATTTCGCGCAGCGTTTCTGGCGTGGCGCGGACGGGGTCGTATCCGATCACTGAACTGCGCAGGGTGTTGTGTCCCACGAACTGGACGGTGTTGATGGCGGGGCGCACCTGATCGAGCAGGGCGCGGTACTCCGCCATCGACCGCCATGTTGGGCCAGGAGTGCCGTCACCGCCAGGATAAGTCATTGACGCCCAGTCGCTTGAAAGACGCGCCGCGCCGTAGCGCGGTGCCACGCTGCCACCGCACTGTCCGTTGATTTCGGTGGTGATTCCCTGCGAAAGTTTCGACGGGGCGTCGGGTTCAATCAGGAGGTATGCGTCGCTGTGCGCGTGGGAGTCGATGAAACCAGGGGTGACGAGGCAGCCGGAGGCGTCGATTTCGGAATCAGCGTGGCCGCGACGGAGCGCGGCCCTCCCCGATTCATCGCACTCGATAACGTCGGCGATACGGTCGCCATCCACAAGCACGTCGGCGGGGAAGGCGGCGCGGCCGGTACCGTCTATCACCAATCCGCCGCAGATGAGCGTTTTAGACATCGCCGCGCTCCATGTCGCGTTTCAGCGCCTTCTTCTTCAACGTATCGCGTTTGTCGTGAAGCGCCTTGCCGCGGCACACGCCGAGCTCAAGCTTGATTCGTCCGTTCTTGAGATAGAGGCGCAAGGGGATGAGGGTGAGCCCCTTGGCCTCGGTCTTGAGGCGCAGGGACTCCACTTCCTTCTTGTGTACGAGCAGCTTGCGGTTCTGCTGGGGGCGGTGGTTGAAACGGTTGCCGAACGCGTACACGGGGATGTTCATCTGCACGATGTACAGTTCGCCACCGAGCACCGCGCCGTATGCGCCGGAGAGGGTTGCCTCGCCGTGGCGGACCACCTTCACCTCGGTGCCAGACAGCACTATGCCGCACTCGATCTTGTCGAGAACGGCATAGTCGTGCCACGCCCGCCGGTTGACGGCCAAGTCGCCCGGCGCGGCGGACTTTTTCTTTTTTTCAGCCATCAGTCGGCGAAGATGGACTTCAACGCCGCGTGCTTAGTGTGGCGCGTCTTCGCGTCCTCGGCACGTGCGATTGCGTCGAAGTCGATTTCGGAGATGAGCTTGCCCTCGGCGACCTCGCGCAGCGCGGTGTCCACCTTGTCCTCATCGGACGACTCCGGCCTCACGAGCGGCTTCTCGCCGGCGATGAGCTGCTTTTCCCTCTTCGAGATGAGATTCACGAGAACCGGCACCGACGGGACGCGTTCATGGGCTTTCTTCAGAAGTTCTACGTTCATGATTCCTCCGGGTTTTAGAATGGACTTGTCGCGGGGATTACTTGTCGTTGAGCGCCGCGACGCCGGGAAGGACCTTGCCCTCGAGGTATTCGAGGGAGGCGCCGCCGCCGGTGGAGATGTGGGTCATCTCCGCGGCCTTGCCGCTCTTCTTCACCGCGCTGACGGAATCGCCGCCGCCGATGATCGACATGCCGCCGTTCGCCTTGACCGTGGCGACAGCGTCGCACACGCCGAACGTGCCCTTCGCGAGCGGGGCGAACTCGAAGCACCCCATCGGGCCGTTCCACACGACCGTCTTGGCGCCCTTGATCGCCTCGGAGAAAAGCTCAACCGTCTTCGGGCCGATGTCGAGGCCCATCCAGCCGTCGGGGATGTCGCCCTCTGCAACCTTCATCTGGATGTCGGAAGCGTCCTTCTCGGCCGGGAACTTGTCCGCGATCACGTTATCGACGGGCAGGAGGAACTTGACGCCCTTCGCCGCCGCCGCGTCGAGCATCTCCTTCGCGTAGGCGAGCTGCTCGTCCTCGCAGAGGGAGTTGCCGACCTTCATGCCCTGCGCCTTCTTGAAGGTGTAGGCCATGCCGCCGCCGACGATGAGGGTATCGACCTTGCCGAGGAGGTTCTTGATGACCTTCAACTTGTCGCTCACCTTCGCGCCGCCAAGGATCGCCACGAACGGGCGCACCGGGTTCTCCACGGCCTCGCCGAGGAACTTGATTTCCTTTTCAAGGAGGAAGCCGCTGACCGCAGGCTGGAGGTAGTCGGCGACGACAGCGGTCGATGCGTGGGCGCGGTGCGCCGTGCCGAACGCGTCGTTAGCATAGACGTCGCCGTAGGAAGCGAGCTTCTTCGCCATCTCGGCGCGCTTTTCCTTCAGCTCGGCCTTCTTGGTCTGGTACTCCTCCTCCGTGAGGTGGATGCCCTTCTTCTCGTCGTCCTTCTTGACCTTGCCGTCCTCGGCCTTGTAGAAGCGGGTGTTCTCGAGAAGCAGCACGTCGCCCGGCTTGAGCGCGGCGACTTCCGCGTCGGCGTTCATGCAGTCCGCCGCGAACGCGACGGGCTTGCCGAGAAGTTCGGCGAGATGGTCGGCCACGGGCTTCAGCGAGAACTCGGCCTCGTAGCCCTTGCCCTTCGGACGGCCGAGGTGGCTCATCAGCACGAGGCTGCCGCCCTGCTCCAGCACATACTTGATCGACGGCAACGCCGCCACGACGCGCGTATCGTCCGTGATTTTACCGCTGCCGTCCTTGGCCATCGGCACGTTGAAATCCACGCGCATCAGCACGCGCTTGCCCTTGAGATCGACGTCTCTAAGCGTCTTCTTGCTCATTGTAATACTCCTTTTTCTGTAAATGGAAAGAGAGGAAACAGCCACAAGGCCGCTCCCCCGGTTTGATAGAGGAACTGCAGCCTTCTTACTTCGCCGCTTCCGCAGCCTTAGCCATCTTGTTCAGCTTCAGCTGGGCGCGGGATTTCTTGCGGTCGGCCGTGTTCTTCGCGATGATGCCCTTCTTCACGGCCTTGTCGAGGCCGCTCACGAACGCCTTGAATTCCTTCTCAGCATCCTCCTTCTTGCCGGCGTCAGCCGCCTTGAAGAGCTTCTTGTGCTCGGTGTGCAGACGCGCCTTGACCGACGTGTTGCGGGCACGGGCCTTTGCGTTCTGCCTGTCGCGTTTACGGGCGGCACGGCCGCCTTTGATGTTCGCCATTGTAACTTTACTCCTATTGCTGGAAACAAATGAGTATATAGTTTATCGAAAAATCGGTGAAATGTGAATAGGGAAAATGAACTTTTTTCGCTTTTCCTCTTATTCCACCTTAACTGGGACGCTGCCAATCTTCTTGATTGTGGCCGTGCCGTAGCCTACGCCGTCCACCAGTACGCCGATCACGTTCACCGTCGTCGCCTTCGGCTTGCCTTTTTCAACTGCATACGCCCTGAACGATCCCTTGAACGTGCCGTCTTTCGCCTTGTATGTGAGTTTGAGTGCGGACGGATTGTCAAGCAGCTTCGCGGTGTCCACTTCGGTAGTACCGCGGACATACGCCACCTTGCCTGCCTTTGGCAACGTCCACCTCGTGTCACCGCCCACGGTTACGCCGTTTGGCAGATATGGCATTGCGCTCTTGCCCCACATCGCCGCGAATGCATCCACGTCAATGCGGAATGCGGCGTTAGGCTTCAGCGAACCCGGTTTGCCCACGGCGGACTCTTCAATGCCGACTACGCCGAGGGTACCGCTGCCCTGTCCGTTTCTAGGCACCCAGAGGATGAACGCCATATTCATCTTCTTAATCACCAGCGCCGGCACGCAGCACCACTTCTCGCCGACGATCAACTGGCTGTTCGCCGACGACTTGGTGCCGTCCGCAAGGGTCACAATGACCTTCGCCTTGCCCTTGTTTGCAATGGATACGGAAACTCCGTTCCATCCTTGAGAGCCTTCCCACGCCACGTTCACCGCGCCCTTCCAGTTTTCAAGGATGTCTGCGGCTACGGCCTTGTCCGCAGCGGTCTTCGACGAGAACACGTTTCGCGCACCGTCGATTTCGTAGTTGCCGTACTTGCCCTTCATGCCGTAAGTTCCAAGCGTCACTTCGCAAGCGTTACCGCCGACGAACGTAATGGAAGTCGGACCGTCGCCGGCAATCAGCACCTTGCCTTTCTCCGCAGCCTTGATGTTCTTCTTTTTGCCATCCTTGCCGACAACTGTAGCCTTCGCGGTGGCAAGGCCGGTTCTCTTGTTAGGCTTGCCGACCTTCACCTGGATCGTGCCGACGCAATCATTGCCTTCGTACAAATATCCGTCATACACCGTCGCGGCAGTTGCCGCCATTACGCCTACGGCGTTTTCGTAAAGGTAGAATACCTCGAACTCATCATCTCCGTCGTCGTAGCCCATTTCCTCCCAGCGAGCATAGAGCTTCATGTCGGCGGTGATTACCGTGTCATCAGACACCTGCATCCCGCCTGTTGGCGAAGTGAACCAGCCAACGAACCTGTATTTGTTGCGCGTGGGCACGGGGATGTCGCCAACCTTCGAGCCGTATGCGACTTTTATTGATTCCGCTCCGGTGCCGCCGCCGAGATCAAGCGTAATCGTGCTTTCCTTGGGCGTTTCGGGTGTATCGCCAGGATCGTCGTCCTTTGAGTTTGCTTCTGCTCGGAATGGCGTATCGAAGAAAGGCCAGTAATTATCCATCGCAATGTTTTTCTCATCGCCCTTGTAAGTGACCGAAGAAAGGTTTGAACATTTGCAGAACGCATAAAGCCCGAGATTGGTTACATTTTGGGGAATGACAACGCTCTTGAGATTGGTGACGCTGCCATCGCAATCACGGTCGAACGCGCTCTGTTCTATCTTTGTTACGTTGTCCGGGATGGTCACGCTATCCGCGCATTCTCCGATGAAGCCAAGGAGCGTTTTGCCGTCGTCGCATGTTACTAAGGTGAAGCCCGAGCCTGAACACCATCCAAGCTTGACGTTCCCGTACGCGCCGACGTCCTTGCCGCCCACGCAGATGTAATACGTCGCGCCGGGGGTGACGTCAAAGGAAACGAGGCTTGCATACTCGTTGCCGGGCGAGCTGACGCCGCCCCAACGGTTGTGGTCGTCATTGGTGACAACTGTCTTCAATGAATTCACGGCCGTGCCGGTATAGACGCCAATGACAGTATCGAAATCGCTGCCGTAAGTGTGGAAGGCTGCTTTCTTGGCGTCGTCGGGCGCCTGCCACTTCCACCACAGCGAACGATTTTCCGTGAACTTAGGTTCGTTCGCCTCGGCAGTCGCACTGGTGTTGTTGCCGATAGAGGAACCTGTTCCTCCGGAAAGCACGGCAGCTTTTTCCCAAGCGTCATTGCCGCTATCGCACCAAGCGGACATGGCAAGGCAGACTGACGCGAACGCAACCATAAGGTGCTTTACAAACAATGACCTTCGCATCGGGAATGCCGATGCGATTTTGCATATATGATCGCTTCTTTTCATGTCAAATTCCTTCCAATGCGTCGATCGGCATTATCGTAACACACTTGTGGCGTTCATGTCAATAACGAAAAATATGCAAAAGTTGAAAAACACACTTGCAAGCGGAGCGGGGTTTTAGTAAACTATACTCCGTTTTCAACCAAGCCAGGTTAGCACAGCTGGTAGTGCGGCTCATTCGTAATGAGCAGGTCGGCGGTTCGAATCCGTTACCTGGCTCCACTTCCCAAATCAGCGAATACGCAAGTTGCGGTATTCGATTTTCATCGGCGGACCTTGGTGCAGTTGTAGGGCGATGTGTCCTTTTTCAGGCAGGAAAGCCGTACGCGCATCCTTGACGGATGTTGTGCGAACACCATTGATCCACACCGTGATCGCACACCCTTCCACCTTCACGCGCATGTTGTTCCACTGCTCGACGCGGTAGAGGTCCTGGAGCGCCTTGCCGTCCGCAAAGCGCTTGACAGTCTTCTTGCCCGCCGCGTCAATCACCACGTCCGCTCCGCGCTCGCCAATGAGGTGCTGCTTCGGATGGTAGAGGAAGCCAACGAAGTTGCCGCCGCCGTTCATGTCCGCCTGGTAGCCGTTGTCGCCAACGAACTGCGGCTTGCAGCGCAGCTGTATTCCGCTGTTGGCTTTCTTTGACAGACGGAACTCAGCACGTAGTTCGAAGTCGGTCAGCTCCTCGGCGGTATAGACGAGGTGGTGGTTGGGCTTGCACAGGTGGTCCGCCGTGGACTCGCCGATGATCACGCCGTCCTTGACGGAGAAGTAATTGTCCTGTTGGCTCCAGCCCGTGAGGTCACGTCCATTGAAGATAGGACGGAACAACACCGCGTCTGCGCCAGGCACGAAACCACGTCGGTCGAGCGTGTTGAGGATGTACACGAGCGCGGACCGTTCGTCGCCCGTAGCCGCCTGCGCAGCGGAGACGAGCTGTTTCGCCAGCGATTCGGGAAGGCGATAGTCCGTAAACTTGATTTCGCTGCTCTCCTGTACGATGGCCGAGAGTTCCGGCCCGTCGCCGATACGATACGTGAGGTGGAGTTCCTTGTGCTTACCCGGCGCGGGGTCGAACGGGAAGCCTCCTTGTCCCGCCAGATGGTTGCTCGCCATGATGGCACGCGAGCCGCCCCCGACAAGTGCACGTACCCCCCCAATGATGTCTGCAACCTGACGCGGAGTCCCGAAAAATCCGTATTCGGCCTTGACGATCGTCACCGGCGTCGTATCCATCTCGAACGCGCGCGAGACGACGCGGATGATGCTTCCAGACAGACGGTCCGCCTTCGGGAACTCCTTCAGCAGAGCCAGCAGCTGCGGCAGGTCTTCCGGATCGCACAGCGTGGCAAACGCCTTGAACGCCTCCATGCGAAGTCCCTCGTGTTTCGTCGTGCGCGCGAACGCAAACAACTTTGGCAGCGCAATGCGAGCGCGGCGGGCACCAAGAACGTCGAGCGCGAGTCGGGACTTCTTCACATCTGCTCCTTCCAACAGACCCAGCAGCACATCCACGATGCCGTCGTTCGGAAAACCGACCAGATGGCGGCGAGCGAACGTGGCTGCGGAACCCGTGCCGATCGCGGTCTCCACGAGCGCCGGCACCACGGAGAGGTCGCCCTTCTGAACGGCAGTCTTCGGCGGAAAAGCTGTCAGTTTCTCACTCGCGCCGACGTAGCCATCCGGGATTGGGTTCGTGCGCGTGCGAAGCGACTTTTCAATCCCGCCACGCCGCTTGGCGTCCGTGACGACGGCGAGCGCACGCTTCAACGCAGTCTCGGCCTCGGCGCCGGGGATGTTCTCAAGCGCGTAGCGGGCGGCGAGGAACAGGGCCGGTTCGGTGGCATCCGTCAGTAGCACCGCGAGCGTGGGCACGGCGGCGGACGTGCCCACGTGGCTGAGTTCCTGACAGGCCGTCACTTTGTCGTTGAGGCCGTTTTCCTTCAGCACGGCCAGCAGTTCCGGCTCGGTCATGCGGAACACGGGTTCTTTCAGTTCCGCCGCCGACGTGACGAGTGAAACAAAGCAACATATCAAAAAAACTTTCTTCATTTTTTCACCTCCAGCCACTAAACAATCTCCCAGCCTGCGCGCTGTGTGCGGGAAAGCATGCGGTTGGCCTCGTCGTCGCCAATGAAGCGCTCTTTCACGGGATCCCATTTCATGTCGCGACCGAGCCACTGGGCAATGTTCGCGCAGTGGACCGTCGTCATGGAACGGTGCATCATCACGGGATTCGCAATGGTCTTCGTGCGCGACCTTACCGAATTGAGGAACTGACGCATGTGGTTCTGGCCTGTGTAGCCCGTGCGCACGCAGTAGTCGGCGAGGATCTTGTCGTAGTCGGCGAGGAGCGACGGACGCGACGCCTCCGGACGCGAATAGCCGTCCGCGCACGACACCCATCCCTCAGTGCCCACGTACCTCACGCCGCACGACCCGTGCCAGCCCTTGCGCACCGACACCATCTCGATGCCGTTCGCGAAGCGCATCCGCTGTCCGTCCGGCACAAGGCCGTTCACGTACTGGTAGTACACCGGCGACGTCGATTCCGCGCCGACGGCGTCATGGCACTGCGCGAAGGTGTGCGAACCCCATTCGCCAATCCGACCAGTGTAGAGGTCGTGGTCGCGATGCCAGCCGCTGGGCAGATACTTGTGGTTGTAGGGACGCCACGGACACGGACCGAGCCACGCATCCCAGTCGATGACGTCGCGCGGCGGCAATGGCTCGGCAGGCAACCAGTCGCGGCGGAGAACGCTTGACCATGGCGCAAGATGAGCGTACACGGTATGCACCTTGCCGAGGCGCCCGAGACGCATGAGCTCGTTGCACACGACGAAGTTTGGTTCGCTCAGGCGCTGCATTCCTGCCTGATAGACGCGGCCGTATTTGGCGGCGGTCGCCACGACGGCCTGACCTTCTCGGATCGTCATGGAGGCGGGCTTCTCAGTGTAAACATCCTTGCCCGCCTTCATCGCTGTGATGGAAACGCCCGCGTGCCAGCGGTCGCCCGTCGCGGTGTGGATCACGTCGATATCGGGACGCGCCAGCAGCTCGCGCATGTCGATGTAAGTTTTGCAGTCGTGGTTGCCGTAATGGGCATCGACGATGTTCTTCACGGCTTCGCGGCGCGGCTTCCACACGTCGCAGATGGCGACGAACTGCACATCCTTCTCCGGCAGCACCCAGCTGCGCATGACGCCCTGTCCGCGTCCGCCGAGGCCGATGCCGGCCACGGTGATGCGGTTGGACGGCGCGACGGCGCCGTCACGTCCAAGCGCCGACGCGGGTACGAACAAAGGCATTGCAACCGCCGCACCTGCGTCTTTCAAAAATTTTCTTCTTGAAGTATCTTGTATTCTCATGGGAGAATAGTAGCATATAGTTCCGCCCATTGCAAACTAATTTGACCACCACAAGGCGGTCATAAAAAACTAGTAACATTGATTTGCTTACAATCCAAGTTCACGTAATTGGATGATTTCTGCGCGACGCGATTGTGCGTATGCAGATACATCAATGCCGTCTGGAACAACGGGAGTCACGTAATTAGAACCGCATACGGCGCAACAAGCTCCATCATTCAAAGGTGCACCACAAACTGGACAACGCATTTCAAGCACCTCGCCGCATTGTGTACACCTCTTTCCGCCATTTGGCGAGGCAATATTACGGGACGGACGGAAAAAAAGCCTTCCAGAAACCACATAAGGCACGTTGCTTGGACACTGACAGTTCGGACAAAAACCATGTACCACCGGAATCCCTACAGAAGCCAACTGAGTTTCGTCTGAAGTATCCACAACATTCTCTTGCTCAATCAGAGGAACTTCAAGCAATTCGGAAAGCTTTTTGACCGTTTCGTCCGAAAGCTTGGTGGGCTGTCCACCCTCAAACATCGAAAGAGCCGACTGTGTGCAACCAACTTGCGCGGCGAGTTCCGTTTGCCGGAATCCCTTCGCGCGTCGCGCCTCAGCTAGGCGAATGCATAGTTCTTTCGATATGTTGGACATGCGGCTAATAGTATGCTCTTTTTATTGTCATTTGGCAAGACTGAAATTATCAACAATTATCAACAGTTTTATCACAAGTCAAGTTATAAACAGGTGATGATAAGTCTGTTTATTACTCATTTATCAACAGTTGGTGATAATTGTGTTGATAACTGTTCGCCCTTCAATTCACATCCCGGAAATACGAACAACCGGCAATCAATTGGTCCATTGTAAAAAGGAAAGCGAGTTACATAAAACAAATTTATCATTTTTGAAAGTTCTGGGCTTCCAGTAAGCACACCACCGGTATAACCTTGGCATTTCTCGTTCATGAATGTGCCTATTCTTTCGTAGATAGGGGCAAGTTCGGCAGGATCACCAAGGCGTATGCCGTATTCAGGATTGAAAAACACGCATCCACGCGCTTTATAACCTTCTTTTCCTGTCTTTGAGAATGAAACAAAAGGTTCAGTTGTATCTGAAGGAGGTATTGGCGTATCTCCGAAATCGCATGCCTTGAACGTGATGTACTTATGAACTCCTGCCGCGTATGCGTTTGATTTGGCGTTTTCAATTGCCTCGGGGGAAATGTCTGTAGCGATTATAGGCGGTAAATCGTCAGTTTTTTCCTGTTCAGCGGCTTCAAGCACCATATCTTTCCATATTTGCTCGGGGGTAACTCCGAAGCGCTGGCGTGGAGCTGATCTAGGCGCGGTAGTTCCAGAGATGATTTGTTTATATCCCTTTATCGACATGAAGCCGAAATGTGCACGAAGTGAACCAGGTGCGCGGTTAATTGCGGCAAGTGCTGCTTCAATGGCAGGAGTGCCGCTACCACACATCGGAGAAAGAAACGGCGTCTTCCTATCCCAGTGCAGCGCGTCTATGCAGGCTGCTGCAAGGGTCTCTTGCATTGGGGCGGAACCTGGAATCTTGCGGTAGCCGCGTTTAGAGAGCGGTGCACCGCTTGTATCGAGGTAGATTATCATGCGGTCGCGTTCCCAATGCAAAAACACTGCAACGCCACGGTCGTAGTCAGGTCCGGAATCAGGACGCCGCCCACACTTGCTGCGGATGCGGTCGGCTATGGCATCTTTTGTCTTAAGCGACGGCAAGCGGGTATCGCGGATGGTGTCATTGTAAACTACTGATGAAACTGAAAAGTAGTCGTCATCTGCGATGAGGTTTTCCCAATCAATGGTCGTTATCAGGTCGTAGAGTTCACGGATATGCCTGCATCTAGCACGAAGCAGTGGAACGAGAACTCGGTGAGCGGTGCGAAGGCGAAGGTTCAACTTGAACACATCACGCATCGCTCCCTCAACCACAACCATGTTTTCAGTTTTGTCTATAGGCTTGTAGCCAAGGCTGCGCACCTCGTCCTCAACCCATGGCGCAAGACATTTGGCGCATGAGAGAATGATCGGATAGCGCCTATCCGTCCAAATTTTCATGTATCCCTCCTTATGGCGGCAGGGTTAGAGTCAGCTGATTCGCAGCGGCATCATCACATACAGGAACGGAATAGAGCACCTGATCATGGCAGGCTTTGTTCCGTCGTTCAATTCGATCGTGACTTCATCTTCGTCAATCGCCTTAAGCGGATCCATCACGTAACCAGGGTTGAAAACTATTTCAATGCGCGGACCATCGTACTTGATTGGCACGACATCGGTGGATTCCGCAACTTCCGTGGCACTTGCAGTCACGATAAGCTGGTTGGAGTCGAAGATAAGCCTGGTGGAGTTTGAATCTTCGAGCATCATCACGCTCGCGCGATCAAGTGCGGACAGCAGAAGCTGTCTATCCACAACTATCTTCTCGGCAAACTCGGTTGGAATGACCTGACGGTAGTTTGGATAAACTTCGTCGAGCAGCTTTGAATAAATGCGGGTATCACCAAGGTTGAACGCTATCTGAGTCTTCTCGATGGTAATGCGAACGTCACCTTCGTTGGCAAGCGAACGCTGCAATTCGTTTACAACCTTGAGCGGAAGAATCACGTCGCGCTCCGCCTGCTCGGGAAGTTCGATTTCATGTTCAACCAGAGCGAGACGGCGTCCATCCGTGACCACCATCGTTAGCTTTCCTTCCTTGAACGACGCAAACACGCCCTTGAGCGTTTTGCGGGTATCGTCCTGGGAAGCTGCGTATGCTGTCTTGCGAAGCATCTCGCGCAATGTAATCTGCGGAAGGACGTATTCAAACGTGTTCTGATCAACAGGCAGGGCGGGATAGTCAACCACTGACATTCCCGTGATCTTGAAAGTGGCCGTGCCGGCTTTTATGATGGCGCGGTCCTGCGAATCTACTTCAACCTCGACCACGCCCTCCGCAGCCTTGGATATTACGCTGAAAAGAAGCTTCACGGGAAGAGTGGTGCTACCCTCGTCATCAACTTCGCACTCTATGACGCTACGAATTGAAATGTCGAGATCAGTCGTAGTCAAAAGCAACTGCTTCTCCCTTGCCTCTATCATGACATTCTGGAGAATTTGCATCGTTCCTTTAGAACCAACGATGTTCTGAACCTTCTTGAGGCCCTCTAGAAACTTCGATCTTACTATTTTAAACTTCATAGACAACTCCTTTTGTTTGGATGGACGTACAGTTTACACTATTATTTGTATTGAGTAAAGTAATTTAAGTAAATATTATTAGGGATGTTGATACTGTTCATAAGTTGGTTTCGGTGCGCATTTACAGTGATGCGACGCATGTCATTGCTGTTGACATTGCTTAAAGCACTCTGTAGGGAACTTTTCATTTTTGTTTCGACTGTAGATTAATTTAGATAACGACAGATGTTATGAACATGATGCGCACACGTTTTTGAATGGTTGTCATTTATAGAGTTCCGACGGGTTTCTTCCGAGCTGAGACGTTATGTTCTCTATTGTTTTCCTCAAATCGCTTTCAACGTCTATCCGCTTCTGGATGGTCTGTGCACCGTGGTAAACCGTTGCGTGCGTCTTGCCGAAGGATCGCCCTATCTCCTGAAGCGAGCGCGTTGATAGCTTGTATGAAAGGTACATTGCGACTTGTCTTGGCGTAACGAGAGTCTGCGTGCGCTGCGGCGAAACGATGTCCGACAGCGTAACGCCGTACGTGCTTGATACAGCCTTCATTATGTCTTCTACGGTGAGGTCTTTTATGGTCTTTTCCTCTTCTATCGAATCCTTGAGAAGGTGCTGGATAATTTCAAGCGTCATAGGCATGTCTTTGTTCAAGTCCATGAAAGTGATTACGCGGCTTATGGCCCCTTCCAGCGCACGGACGTGTGAGCGTATGTTTTCAGCTATGAACTTGAGTATTTCCTCTGGAATCACATGCTTGGATTCAAGTGACTTGACCTTGAACTTGAGAATTGCAAGTCTCGTTTCGTAGGAAGGTGCCTCGATTTCCACAACCATTCCCTGCTGGAATCGTCCGGTCAGACGCTCTTCGCATCCCTTTAGGTTCTTTGGCGCCACGTCGCTTGTCATTACGACTTGCTTTTTATACGTCATTAGAGAACTGAACGTGTTGAAGAATTCTTCCTGGAACTGTTTCTTGTCCGCAATGAACTGCACGTCGTCGAGAAGAAGTACGTCCACCTTTCGGTAGCGTTCACGGAAAGCCGGCATTGCTCCGTTTGCGATTGCGTTGACGTATTCGTTTAGAAAAGTTTCAGAAGTGATGTAGCACACTGACGCGCTTGGATTTCTATCCAACACGTAATGTCCGATTGACTGCATCAAGTGAGTTTTGCCTAGCCCAGTGCCTCCATAGATGAAAAGCGGGTTGTACGAAGTGCGTCCAAGTCCCTTTGCCACTGCACTAGCGGCCGCATGAGCGAAAGAGTTCGAAGGACCTGTCACGAAGTTTTCGAACGTGTAGTTTTCCTCAAGAGGGAGAGTAGATGGTACGCCAGTAAACACATGCTGTGGCGATGTTTGCTTTTGCAGAAATGTCTGTGCAGGTGAAAAAGCAGGTATCAACTGCGCTGACTGTTTTCTGGATTGCGAAACTTCGAATACAACGCTGACACCTGGATACCCAAGTTCCTCAAACGCCCTTTCGATAGGCTTTTCGTAAAGAGGAGTAAACCATTCCACTTGAATGGCCTCCGCAACGCCGATGTGCACTACGTTTTCCACAAGTTCGTGAGAAACGAACATCGGAAAATAGCGTTCCATCTGACTACGTTCGCTTTCAGTTGCTAAATGGTTTCTCACCAAATTGCAAACCTTCTCCCACAATCCATCGGGAGCAATCTGTAATGTGTTCTCTATCATTCCATTTTCCTCAAAATCGATATCAATATTGAACCATAATTTCGGACAAAAGCCACGCACAAAAGATGATAAAATGTTTACAAGTTATTAACAATTATTTTAGATAACTTTTAAACGATAAAATTGAAAAAACTATTGAAGATGTTTAAAAAACTTTTTCATTTCTTCTTCTGTTTTACATGCAAGCAATTTTTCTTGGCTTTCTTCCGATCTCATTACGCGACTTATGAACGCCATCAACTGTAGATAAGGGGTCTGTCCTTCTGCCGGAACGAGCGTGAGAACTATGATTTGGATACGTGAATGGTCTATTGTCTCGTAGTCTGGGATGATACCATTTTCGTTTTCTGAGTTGTCAACAAGAGCCACTGCACCTACGACGCTATTGACGCCAGTGGTACGTCCGTGAGGCACTGCGATTCCATGATCAAGTCCAGTGGGCATTGATTCCTCGCGTTCGAACACGGATTTCTTGCAGAGTTCCGTATCTACCACGCTCTTGGGGCATGCTTCTTGGATTGCATCGACTAGTTTTTCGAGAGCCTCCTTTTTCGAGTGTGCCTTGAAATTTGGAATCATAAGGAATCCGCGGATGAAACGAGATGCGATGTTGTCGGTATTAGCCTTCTCGTCGTTTTTCGGAATCAGTTTCTCTATTTCCGATTTACGGATCGGACGAGACAGAGTCTTTGCCAGCGTGTTCATTTCGCTTACAACCTCCATCCATGCGTTGACTACAAGATTCTCCTCTGCAGGTGTACATTCGCAGCAAATGTTGTTGTCCTCTTTTCTTATTGATATCTCAATATCGTCCATTGAAATAGCCCAGATGTTTTCGCGGGAATCGTAGAGATGCGTGAAGAAACCATCTTGTCTGAAGACGTTCACGAGTTTCTGGAGCATCAAGTCTGCCATCATTTCGTTCTTGAGCGTAAAGGTAACGGCACGCGAACCGTCGGTGTTAATCTTCCGATGACGTACCCCTGCACCCTTCAAGTTGAACAATCCAACCAGACATGGAGGCGCAACGATAGTTGTTATGAGAGTCATCATTATGCCTATGCCGAACACTTCCTGCGTAAGTATGGGTTTGCCGTTGTGCATCGTTGAAACGCCTATGCCGGCGATGATAAGCGCCACCTCTCCACGCGGTATCATGCCTGCGCCGATACGTAGAGCTCCCTTCAAGTTGAAGCCGCAGAACATCGAAGGAAGTGCGCAACCTGTAATCTTCGCGACTACTGCCAATGCTGTGTAGATGCCTCCGAAGATGAGTACCGGTTCCGAGCATAGTGCCTTGCAATCCACCATCATGCCCATTACGCAGAAGAACACAGGAACGAAGAAAGTATAGATAGGTTCAAGGTTTTCCTGAATCATGTATTTGATGTCGGTGCGAGAAAGCGACAGGCCCATGACGTATGCGCCGATTATCAATGTGAGCCCGAAAGCTTCAAATAGGCCAGCTATAACTAATGATAGTCCAAACGCGAGTGTTCCAATCGCAATCGGGCTCTTGAACAGTTTCAGCAACCAGGAAATTCTTCGGGCGAAGATTATGCCCACTGCGGTGCCACCAAGCCAGAGGCCAAATGCGTTGAGAGCAACTTTGCCGATTTCAAGCCACTTGACGCTGGCTTGCCCGTTTCCACCACTTGCCTCCTCTGCTTTGATGATAGCCATGCCGATGGCGAGAACAATGATGCCAAGTACGTCGTCAATGACAGCGCCAGACATTATTGTTACGCCCTCTTCGCTGTCCATCTTTCGGCGTTCAGAGAGAATGCGCGCAGTTATGCCTACGCTTGTGGCTGTTGACATAATTCCCATGAACATGGCAGCCGGATCGAGAATTGCCTGGACTGGATTACTTGCAGCTAGTTGCGCGAGATAACCAAAACTGCTTGGCAGGAACTTCGGCAGCAGATAGACGGTACACAGATCTCCAAGCAGAAAACTCGCCACCACGCCGCCGATGCCGACGAGCGAGCCTGCGAACGCCAGCTTCAAGAACATCTTCAGGTTTGTCTCAAGGCCGGACATGAATAGAAGTATCACGGAGGCTATCGTGCAGAGTCCGTACAATTCCGGAGTGATGGGCATTGTTCCAGAAGCGGCTGGAATCAATCCGTTTGCAAATAGTCCGTTGCCTAATCCTACTCCGCCGAACGCATAAGGTCCGATAACAATGCCACTCGCAAGTTCACCAAGAACACTTGGAAGGCGGAAGAGAGATGCAAGCATACCTCCAAGCTTTGCCGCGAAAAGGATTAGGCCGATCTGCAGTGCTAGCAATGTCATCTTATGGGCAAGCGGTACTTCCTGCACGGCCTGCTTTACATTTTCCACGCCAGATGCATCTCCGGCTAACACGCTGGAGACAAGCAAAAAGGACAAACAAGTCCAGAAAATCTTTTTGTTCATAACGCTTTTAAGTATATCACAATTCCGGCACTTCTGCGCTTTCAAAATTTGACGCATAATTTATATATGACCTCGCTTGATTATTATAGCAAGAACTGCGATGTCTGCAGGATTTACTCCAGGAATCTGTTTTGCTTGGGCAAGTGTTTCCGGACGGTATTTCTTGAGTTTTTCCCGGCTTTCATATCGCACAGCTGTACATGAGTCGAAGTCAAGCCAGCGAGGAATTTGGATGTTCTCATCACGCTTTGCCCTTTCTGCCGCAATATTTTCTTGCCGTATGTAACTAGCGTAATGATGTCGTATCCAAAGTTGTTCAAGAATGGTCAACCGTTCATACGTGTCTAAAGGTGTTTTTATTTCAGTTGCAGTTTCTGCTATTGAAAATAGTTCGTCAAGTTCAATTGGAATGGATGACGGCGTTCCTTCAAAATCTGTAGAAAGTGCGTTACATGAGTTTAGAAAATGATTGAGAGCTTTTCGTTTGGATTGTATGTCAAGGTTCGTTTCACACTCGATATATGATATAATCTTTTCGATACGATGAGTCTGTTCTCTAATTGCCATCGGAAGGACACCTATCCGGTTGGCAGCGTTTGACAAACGAAATCTTGCGTTGTCCTGTCGAAGAATGAGACGTCGTTCAGCGCGACTAGTAAACATACGATACGGCTCGTCTGTTCCTTTAGTGACCAGATCATCTATTAGCACACCTATGTAGGCATCCTGTCGGCTTAACACCAATGGTTTCTCGTTACGGATTGCAAAAACAGCGTTGATACCAGCCATAATTCCCTGTGCGGCGGCTTCTTCGTATCCTGTTGTTCCATTGACTTGCCCCGCAAAGTACAATCCTGAAATACGTTTTGATTCAAGAGTATGTTTTAATTCACGTGCATCTATACCGTCATATTCTATTGCATATGCGTATGCAAGAAACTTTGCGTGTTCAAGACCTGGAACGGAATGGACAAGTTCTTCCTGTACTTCCTTAGGCAAGCTGTTTGAAAGACCGTTTGGATATATGATAGTTCCCGCTCGGTCTTCAGGTTCAAGCATCACATGGTGGCTAGATGCATCAGGGAAGCGCACGATTTTATCTTCAATTGAGGGACAATATCGAACTCCTGTACCTTCAATTGCACCACCATATAGGGCGCTGTCCTTCAAGTGAGATTGTATTATTTCATGCGTTTTGGATGTAGTGCGAGTTGCAAAACACGCCATTTTGGGCGAATTTAGCAGCCATGGGGCGTAATGCAGCTGTGCAGTCGGCATTGCATGTTTCCACGTGGAAACAGAAATAGTTTTATTGAGGGATAGGGATGAATAAGAATCAAAACATATATGATTGATAGAACTAGGATTGATATTAGGTATGTTTATGCCTAGTTTTTGGATTAGACTTGATGAATCAAGATTGTGTTCAGGTTTACAACATGGATGAGCGGTCTCTACAACAGGAGAGGAGTGTAGAATATTTTCTTTTCGCGTTTCATGGAGATTATTATTTGAGAGGGTCGTCGCATCATTTGAGAAATGGTAACTATGATGACATTGTTTTATGTTGGAGTTTTGCTCATGAATGTCATTAGACGTAAAATTTATATCACTACAATTGGATGTAGAATGGTTTATATGGTTGAAAATGTGGTGAGCATTGTTATCCGTAATATCATCAATGATATCTTTGTAATTGGTGGTACACGTATTGGAGTTTGTACGTCCATAAGGTTGATTGGAAGAGTTTTCTTTATGATCTGACCTTTCTGTCTTTGTACGGTGCATGGATGATATATCAGTGGGTTGATGGGTTGTAACGCAGGGTAATTCGTGGATAGTATTGTGATGAATGAGTGTGTGTGAAAGGGAATGTGTGTGTGGAACGTTGGTGATTTCATCATGAATACCAATCGCATGTTTCCACGTGGAAACACGTTCAGAAGATTGGAAATTAGTTTTCCTTACTGATGTGATAGTAGTTGTTGCATCACGAATAGCAGCTATAGAAGAATAATTATTCGCGCTAACCTCTGTAGATAATACGGTGATCCCATTAGTGCCAGAAGAAAAAGTTGAAATAGCACTCTCGCGGTTAGATGTTGGAAGTTCATTATTAAAACTGTGAGGAATTTCGACAGATTGGAAATTTGATGCTAATTCACCTTCGTAAAATCTTGTACGAAGGGAAAAGTATGGTGGATTCTCCTCACCTGATTGCATTGACGTTCTTGTGAAATCAATAGAATTGGCTGCCAGTCTAGGGGGTGTACCAGTCTTAAGTCGTATGAGTTTGAAGCCGTGTTTTTTGAGTGATTCACTTAATTGGTCAACAGCTGGGCGACCATCTCCCCCTGAAGGTGTGGATTCTTTCCCTATGAAGATGCGGCCGCGCAAGGATGTTCCTGTCGTGAGAATTACGCACTTTGCAGGAATGAAACCATGGTGTTCGGTTTGTATGCCGGTAATTTGGTAACGGGTGGATGTTTCTGATTCAGCATTTGATGATTGGGTGATGCATGTCTCAATCCCGATTACAGCATCTTCAATGATATCCAGATTGGGTTGCGAGGCGATTACCCGTTGCATTCGGAGAGTATATTCTTTTTTATCACATTGGGCCCGCGTGGCCTGAACGGCGGGTCCACGGCTGGTATTGAGTGTCTTTTCCTGAAGTGAGGTCAAGTCGGCATTGAATCCCATTTCACCGCCAAGGGCATCCAACTCAAATACAAGATGGCTTTTTGCCAAACCGCCGATGGACGGATTGCAAGGCATACGGGCGATGGCGTCAAGAAGACCTGTCACCAAAAGCGTATGTGCGCCCATTCTTGCTGCGATGAGCGACGCTTCTGCACCGGCATGTCCGCCGCCTACTATGATAATGTCATATTGCTGTTGCATGGGTCCGTATTATACCATATTTATAGAGAAAACATAATGAAGTTGTAAACAAAATATAAAATTCATGGAAATACAATGTTATGCGACAACATGTAAATGGCAAATATGCATTTGACCCTTTATTTGCAAGGGATTCCAAGAGATGTTGTAAAAATCAAGAGGAAGATATGAAAACTTTTTCGCAAATTATCTACTAGTTATCTACAGGTTTCGAACCCTGAACATCCTGAATGTCTGGGAACATCCTGAATAACTTTTCATTAATCAATCAGTAATCAATAGCGTCATGCCATTATACCTTGCCTTACCGAATAGAAAATTCTTCAAACAATACTTGACATACCTACCTGAAGGTATGTATAATGTACGGCGTTTTTGACAAATAAGGAATAACATTTGGCTAGAAGGGCACAGAAGGATGCAGAAAAGACGCGTGCGCGCATACTTGCGAGTGCGCTGTCGCTCTTTGCCGGCAAAGGTTACGACCACACGACCTTCAATGACATTGCCGCACGCCTGAAGATGACGAAGGGTGCGGTGTACTGGCACTTCGAGTCCAAGGAAGTACTGCTTGTGGCGCTTGTGGACGAGATGCTTGCCAAGTTCCAACGGCAGATTTCGGAATTGATGCCCAAAGACGAACTTTCGTTCCCGGCAATTGCGAACATGATGGTGAAGAATGCGGAGTTGATTGTCGAGGATCCAAAGGGCAGTGCGTTCTTCATGTTGATGAAGACGCAGGTGAAGTGGCGCGAGGCGTCGATGTCGCACGTCCGCGAAGAGCTTCTCACAAATCGGCGTTTTGGCCCATTCCAGGCATTCATGGACGCAGTGCGCAACGATATACGCGCTGGTCGCGTGAAGGATTCCGTTGCGCCTGAGCAGGTTGCGGCCATGTGCATTGCCGTTTGGGATGGCCTTGTGCAAAGCCGCATAGACCATTTCCTCCCATGCGACCTTGGCGAGACTTTGAGTAACGCCTATTGGGCCGTGTGGGAAAGCATCAGAAAAAAATGATTTCAGTTTAGAGAACAGGAGTGAATAATGGCAGAAAAAAAAGAATCGAAGAAGTCTATTGTCGGATCGGTTATCGCGACAATTGTCCTGGCCGCAGCCTGTGGCACTGGCGGGTGGTTCGGGCATGAAATGTGGCTGAAGAACCAGAAACCGCCGGAGGTGGCCGCACCGCAGATGCCCGTCGCCACTGTCGCGGTGACGAACGCCCAAATGCGTCTCTACAATCTTCCCGAACGGTTTGTCGCCCATGCCGAACCGATTCAGGAAGTTGACTTGCTTCCGCAGGTGGACGGCTACATAAAGGAAATGTGCTTCAACGAGGGCGACATCGTGAAGGAGGGACAGACCCTCTACGTGCTTGATGACGAGCGTTATCGCGCCGTGGTGAACCAGCGTAAGGCAGACCTCGAAGCCGCCGAGGCCGAAGCCCGTCGCGCGGAACGATATTGGGAGCGAATGCAGAAGGCCGACTCCCGCGGCATCACCCAGTTGGAGCGCGACAATGCCGAGGCTGGTGCCGAAAAGGCAAAGGCGTCCGTCCTTCAGGCCAAGGCAAACCTCGTCGTGGCCGAGTACGACCTCAAGAAGGCGAAGGTAATCGCGCCCATAAGCGGACAGATCGGTAAGACCTCAGCCCACGTAGGCGACTACGTGGCACCGTCGAAGGGGGCGCTCGCTCGCATCGTGCAGATTGATCCAATCCGCGTCACCTTCCCGCTTACCGACCGCGCCTACGTTGGTTGGCGCGCCGCGATGAAGAAGGGCAAGGCCCCTGACTACCGCATGCGTTTGTTGCTGCCGGACGGTAGTGAATATTCTGGCCAGGGCAAGTGGGACTTCGACGACAACGAGATGAGCCGCGACACCGCGACGATCATCATGCGCCTTTCCTTCCCCAACCCTGACCGCCTGCTCATCCCCAACAGCTACGTGACGCTTCTCACCGACTACAAGACGCCACCGAAACTACCCTGCATTCCACAGCAGTCCGTCTTTGACCTGGTGGGCGGAAGCCAGGGGGTTTGGATTTTGAAGGACGACGGCACCGTGGAGCAGCGCGTCGTTGAGGTGCGTGAGATGAGCGAGGGGTGGTGTCCCGTGGTCAAGGGCGTCAAAGTCGGCGAGAGAGTGGTGATTTCCGGCACCGGCAAGCTTGTGCCCGGAATGAAGGTGAAGGTTGTGCAGCCTACGATGAACGACGACCTCGACCCCAAATACAGGGCCAAGGTACAGGAATAATCTGACTTTATGAAAAACCGCAATCAATGCAAAGTGGCAAGGCGACAATTCATTGGCATGGCGGCAGGAGCTGCAGTGTCGGGAATGGTTTTTGCCGCAGAAGGAGAAAAGAAGATGAAGGAAATAACGCTTGAACACCTTCCTTACGCTGATGACGCCCTTGCGCCAGTCATTTCGGCAAGGACGATTTCGTTCCACTACGGGAAGCACCATGCCGGATACGTGAAGACGCTGAACAGCCTCATCACCGGAACGCAGTACGAGGGACGTCCTCTCGAGGAGATCGTCCGCACCGCCGCTGAACATGGTGACACCGCTATCTTCAACAACGCCGCGCAGACGTGGAACCACACGTTCTACTGGAACTCGCTTGCTCCTGCGGGGAAGGGCGGTGCGCCGTCCACAAAACTGCAGGCGGCGATAGATGCGGCGTTCGGTTCGGTTGACGCCTGCAAGAATGCGCTTGCGGATGCCGCCATCAAGCGCTTTGGCAGCGGCTGGGGATGGCTTGTTGCCGAGAACGGCAAGGTGTCCGTGGAAAGTACGCCCAACGCCGAAACGCCGATCACGCGCGCCGACGTGAAGCCGCTCCTCGTGGTGGACGTTTGGGAGCACGCCTACTACCTCGACTGGCAGAATGTCCGCGCCGATTACGTCAAGGCGGTCGTCGGTGGACTCCTCGACTGGAACTCTGCCTCCCGCCGTTTCGCATAGGCATGAGGCATGAACTGCGGCGCGGAAAATATTCCCAATGCCTGTGACGTGGCGTTCACGGTGCGGTCGTACGAGGCCGGCATCGCGAACCACGTGACGTTGCCTACGCTGTGCAACTATATGCAGGAAGCGGCGGGAGTAAATGCGGCGCGCCTCGGCTGGGGCATTCAGGATCTTCAGGCGGAGGGCCTCACGTGGATGCTATCGCGCCTCAGGGTGGGCGTGATACGCTACGTGCCGTGGGGCGAGACCGTCACGGTGCGCACGTGGCCGAGCGGGACCAAAGGTCGGCTCATTGCCAAGCGCTGCTTCCTTGGGCTTGACGAGAAGGGCGATGAACTTTTCCGCGCTAGTTCCGAGTGGTTGTACGTTGATATGGCCGCACAGAAGATCGCAAAGCTGCCGGAGACGTTTGCGGACCTTGTGCCAGTGGGGACACCAGACTTCGAGTTGTCCGACATCGGCGGAAAGTTCGCGCATTTGCCATCCGTGGAGGGCAGCGCCGAAATCCTCACGCGTCATAGCGACCTTGATTTCAATGACCACGTGAACAACGTTCATTACGTTGAGTGGATGTTGGAAAGTGTGAAGTGTAAAGTGGATGTTGTAAAATGCGGGGTAGGGGATATTGATATCGTCTTTCGTCAGGCGGCGAAGGCTGGAGAGGCGCTCGTATCGGAGTTTTGCGCCGATGGCGAAAAGATGCTCCACGCCATCCGTCGCCCGTCAGACGGTGCGATCCTCGCCACCGCCGCAATGGTGCCGTTGAGGGAGGTGGGCGTATGATGCTGTTTCTTCAGGCAGTTTCGGCGTGGCTTGCGAAATGGACGCCGCTGTTCATCGCGGGCGTAGCGGTAGGGACGTACTTCGTGCCGGATGCGTTCGGGTGGGTGCGCGGTGACACGCAGACTGCTGTCCTCGGCGTAATCATGCTTACGATGGGTATGACGCTCAAGGATGAAGACTTTAAGATCCTCGCGTCGCGTCCGCAGGACATGGTCATAGGTGCGCTCGCGCAGTTCACGTTCATGCCGCTCATCGCGTGGATTCTAGTTCGCGTGCTCGGCCTGCCACGCGAGGTCGGCGTGGGGTTGATGCTCGTGGGGTGCTGTCCCGGCGGTGTATCCTCAAATATCATGAGTTTCCTCTGCAAGGGCGACGTTGCGTTCTCCGTGGGGATGACGACGGTCTCGACACTTGCGGCGCCGCTGATGACGCCGTTCCTGATGCTGTGGCTCGCGGGGGAGACCGTGGACGTGGACGCAATCGGCATGTTCAAGTCAATTTTGATCGTCACCATCTTGCCTATTGCGGTGGGTTATGCGCTAAACGCGATGTTCGAGAAAAGGAGCGGCTACCGCGAGGCGATGAAGGTAATGCCGGGCGTGGCGGTGCTGGGGCTCGCGTGTATTGTTGGCGGAGTGGTGTCAGCACACGGCGCGAGCATTGTGAAGTCGGGTGTGCTCATCTTCGTGGGCGTGTTCCTGCACAATTCGCTTGGTTATGTGCTGGGCTATCTTTCCGGCGTTGCGGCACGGTTCACGCAGTCGAAGCGGCGTACGATTTCCATCGAAGTTGGAATGCAGAACGCTGGTCTCGCTACCGTACTTGCGGGCAAGCACTTCCCCACAATGCCGGAGGCGGCCGTTGCCTCGGCCGTCTCGTGCGTGTGGCATTCAGTTTCCGGCGCGCTCCTTGCGGGTATATTCAACGCGGCTGACGCGCTCGTTGCCGGTACAAGGAAAAAGTTACGAGGATTGAAATAATGAAACTAGGAATCAGAGAGTCAATCGACAACATCAAGACGTTTTCGCGTATATTCGTGGAACGTCCCAGGTTCGCGATGGTGATCTCCATCGTGCTGACGATGGCCGGCGTGATGGCCATCAAGTGGCTGCCGATCTCGCAGTATCCCCGGCTCACGCCGCCGTCAATCTCGGTGTCTTACAGCTACCCCGGCGCGAATGCCAAGGAGATCCTCAACACCATCGCCATGCCGATCGAGGACGAAGTGAACGGCGTTGACGACATGCTCTACATGGTCGGCTCCTGCTCCGACACCGGCGACTACCAACTGCAGGTGTCCTTCGAGGTGGAGTCGGACCGAGACATGGACATGGTCAAAGTGCAGAACCGCGTGGCGCAGGCCGAGGCGAAGCTGCCGACCGAGGTGAAGCAGCTTGGCAGGCGCATCCGCGCGCAGGCCGAGGACATGCTCGGCGTCATCTGCCTCCGCTCGCCGAAGGGCACGATGTCGCGCCTCCAGATCAGCGACTACATCTACGGCAACATCCAGCCCGTGCTGCTGCGCATTCCCGGCGTGGGTGAGGCCACGGTCTATGGCCCGCGTCTCTCGATGCGCGTGTGGATGGACCCAGACCGCATGGCCGCGCAGGGTATCAACTCCGAGGAAGTTATCGCCGCCGTCACGCGCCAGAACGTGCAGGCGTCGGTAGGTTCCGTGGGCGCATCGCCGATTCCCGCGCATGGAGCGAAGGTCTATACGCTCACCGCAAAGGGACGCCTGATGAAGCCCGAGGAGTTCAACGAGATCGTGGTGCGCCGTGACGAAAAGGGCGGCATCGTGAAGCTCAAGGACATCGCGCGCACGGAGATCGGCGAGCAGAACTACATGTTCACCGGACAGTTCAACGGCGGCAATGCCGTCTCCATCGCCCTCCAGCAGAAGCCCGGCGCGAACGCGATCGCGACGATGGACCAGATCTACAAGGAGATGGAGTACCTCGCGCAGTCCTTCCCGGAGGACCTGGAGTGGATCACCCCCTACGACGCCACCGACTACGTGCGCATGTGCGTGAAGGAGATCGTCGAGACGCTGCTCATCACCTTCGGCCTCGTGGTGCTCGTGTGCTACCTCTTCCTGCAGGACTGGCGCGCGACGCTCATCCCGTGCCTCACGATCCCCGTCTCGCTCTGCTCCACGTTCATTCTCATGGCCGTCCTCGGCTACACCATCAACATCCTCACCCTCTTCGGGCTCGTGCTCGCGATCGGCGTGGTGGTGGACGACTGCATCGTGGTGGTGGAGCGCGTGCAGTTCCTCATCGAGACGCGCGGCCTCAACGCGAAGGAGGCGACGATCCAGGCGATGAGCGACGTGACGAGCGCCGTCATCGCGACGACGCTCGTGCTCCTGGGCATCTTCGTGCCCGTGGGCTTCATGAGCGGCATCACGGGCCGCATCTACCAGCAGTTCTCCGTCACGCTCTCCGCCGCCGTGTGCTTCTCCACGCTGTGCGCGCTCACGCTCGCGCCCGCGCTCTGCTCGCTCGTGCTGCGCGAGTCGCGCCCCTACAAGCACGGCCCGCTCGCATGGTTCAACTGGTGCGTTGAGAGGTTCAAGGGATTGTTCGTTGCGGCGGCGAAGTGGCTCGCAAGCCGCATCTTCCTCGCGGGCGTGCTGCTCGCGCTGACGGTCATGCTCACCGTCTCGCTCTTCACGAAGACGCAGACCGCGTTCCTGCCGGATGAGGACCAGCGCGTCATCTTCGCCTCGATGGAGATGCCCGAGGGAACCGCGCGCGACCGCAGCCGCGACGCCGCACTTCGCGCCGTTGATCTGCTGCGCGAGTTGCCAGAAGTGTCGAGCGTCCTCTCCATCACCGGCTGGGGCATGATCGGCGGGCGCGGCGAGAACCAGACCACGCTCATCATCGACCTCAAGGGCTGGGACGACCGTCCGCTGCCGGAGCAGCACGCCGCCATGCTCGTGGGTAAAATCCAGGGTTTGCTAGCTGCGGTGCCTGAACCGAAGTGGCAGGTGTTCATGCCGCCCGCGATCCCCGGACTCGGCATGGCGAACGGCATCTCCGTACACATCCAGGACAAGGCCGACGCCGATCCGATGAAGATGGACGAGGTGAAGAACAAGCTTCTCGCCAAGATCAACGCGAACCCGAACGTGTTGATGGCATTCTCCGGCTACAACGCCGTGACGCCTCACCTGAAGTTCAACCTCGACCGCAAGAAGACGGAGATGTTCCACGTGCCTGTCGCGACGATCTACGCCACGCTCCAGAACTATCTCGGCTCGCGTTACGTGAACGACGTCAACCTTGGCACGCAGGTCAACCGCGTAACCGTGGCCGCCGAGGCGTCGGCGCGCGCAACGCCCGAGGCCGTTGAACGCCTCTACGTGCGCTCCTCCACCGGCGCGATGGTGCCCGTGGGGTCGCTCGGCACCATCTCGCACGAACTTGGCCCGCGCGCCATCAGCACGCGCGACAAGTACGTGACCGCACAGCTCACCATCCTGCCGAAGCCCGGCGTGCCGTCAGGCCTCGTGATGAATGAACTGCGCGAACTGTTCAAGACGGATATGCCAGAGGGTTTTGGCTACAACTGGGCTGCGCTCTCCTACCAAGAGCAGCGCAACGAAGGCACGGCCGCTCCGCTCATCCTCCTCGCCGTGTTGTTCGGATACCTCTTCCTCGTCGCGCAGTACGAAAGCTGGACGATTCCGATGCCGGTGATGCTCTCCATTTTCGTGGCGGTGTTCGGGGCTCTCCTGGGCCTTAAGTACTGGGGCATCTTCGCCTCTGGGAAACCGTACGCGCTCTCCATCTACGCGCAGCTCGGCCTCGTGCTGCTCGTGGGCCTCGCCTCGAAGAACGCCATCTTGCTCGTGGAGTTCGCGAAGGACAAGCACGAGAACGAGGGCTTCTCGATAGTCGATGCCGCCGGTGCGGCTGCGGGCGAACGTCTGCGCGCGCTCCTGATGACGGCTCTCACCACGCTCCTCGGCACGCTCCCGATGATGATTGCGACGGGCGCGGGCGCCGCGAGCCGCAACCATCTCGGCACGACCGAGTTCTGGGGAATGTTCGCGTCCGTCGCGTTCGGCATACTGCTGGTGCCTGGCCTCTATGCGCTCTTCCAGACGTGGCGCGAGAGGGTGAAGCGCTTCTTCGCATACCTGTCGGCGCGTGCACGCCGCCGTCGCGACCTGAAGGCGAGAGCTTGAATTTCAAGAAAGGAAAACAACATGAAGTTAGTGATTCGTGATTCGTGGATTGCGGCTTGCGTACCAGCGCTGGCCGGAGGCCTGGCGCTTGGCGTTGTTGGTTGCTCGCATTTATGGTCGGTCGGCCCCGACTACAAGGAGCCGGAAATAGAAGCCGCCGCCGCGCCGTTGCCAGACGCCGGCTACCCGACGACGAACAAGACGGCGACTGGCGAGTTCAAGCCAGCGGACGCGAAGGACGACCCGCGCAAGGAGATTACTGCTGAGTCGATAAAGATGTGGTGGACGCAGTTCAACGACGACGTGCTCGTGAATCTCGTTGACACAGCAGTCTCCAACAACCTCTCGTTCCTCATGGCGCAGGAACGTCTTGTCCAGGCACGCTGGACATTGGTCGGCGCGGCGGCCGCGTTCCTTCCGAACGTCACGATGGACGGCACCTACATGCGTTCGGGTGCGCACAGCTTCACCAGTTCGCGCGCCGGTTCCGGCAAGGCGTACCACGGCGACCACTGGAACAGCGGCTTCGACGCCACGTGGGAAATCGACATCTTCGGTGGCTCGCGTCGTGCATACGAATCGGCGGAGGCACGTCTTGACGCATCCGTCTGCACGCTTGAGGATGCCTTGGTGTCGCTCACTGCCGAAATAGCGAGTACCTACGTAGAGCTGCGCACGGTGCAGGAGCGTCTCAAGGTGGCGCGTACGAACCTCAAGCTGCAAAGCGAGACGTACGACATCCTCAAGTCGCGTCTCGACAGCGGCATCGGCGACGAACTCGCCGTCAAGCAGGCGAAGTACAACGTTGAGCAAACGCGTGCCTCGCTCCCGAACCTCCTCGCGAGCGAAGAGCAATACAAGAACGCGCTTGAGATTCTGGCCGGCAAGATGCCGGGCGCGCTCCACGGCACGCTCAATCCCCAACCTGAGCGCGACTGGCTCGTGGCACCGCAGCGCGTTGCGTCGATTCCCCTCGACGCGATGCGCCGCCGCCCGGACGTGCGCGCCGCCGAGCGCTCGCTCGCCGCGCAGTCCGCCGCCGTCGGCGTCGCCACCTCGCTTCTCTTCCCGAAGTTCTACATCAACGGCTCTATCGGACTCGACAGCATCGAGGCCGGCAAGTTCTTCCGCCGCGAGGCGTTCATGGGCTCGATTGGCCCGTCGTTCAGCTGGCCGATCTTCCAAGGCGGCAATCTCGTCGCGGCCATGAAGGTGGAGGAGTCGAAGCTTTCGGAGGCCGCGCTCAAGTATGAGCTCGCCTTGCAGAACGCATTCAGCGAGGCACGCAGCGCGTACAGCGCGTACACGCAGGAATACCACCGCTACCAGTCTCTGCAAGGTGCCGTGAAGGCCGCGCAGGACGCGGTGAACATTTCGCAGGACCTCTACAAAAACGGCCTCAAGGACTTCAACAACGTGCTCGACGCGCAGCGTTCGCTGCTCACGCTCGAGGAGGCTTTGACCATCAGCAGAGGCAAGATTACGACCGATTTGATCGCCCTCTACAAGGCGCTTGGAGGAGGAATTGCGCTCTGATCGATTTCAGGGGCTGAAAATTTTTTGTCATTTTACAGTTGCTTTACGGACGAATTTCTATTATTCTAATATGCCGTAACGGCACAGATTAGGTTTTGTGCCATCGGTTTAAAGGATTGAAAGAGAGAAAGAAAGAAGATGAATAAGGCAGTACACGCGCTCATCTACGTAATTCTGGCAGTGGCCGGAGTTGCGCTGTATTTTGAAATCAACTTGTTCGACAAGAAGGAGTTGCTGAAGGACAGCAACAGCCAGTTGCGAGACTGCATAGTCAAGCTGTCGTCGTACATCGAGGCAGAGGATGCCAAGGAGGACGACGCTGGCGGCGACCCCGCTCCCACAGCGAACAAGGATGATTCGCCCGTCGAGGCTCAGGAGGTGGAAGACATCTCTTGGGATAACCTGCTCAAGGAATACGCCTATAAGTACGAGAAGGAAGGGCAGAAGCTTCTGAGTTGGGGCAGCAAGGAGTCCGGACAGCTGCGCAAACTCTACTTCCTTGACGGAGAGGGCAATCGCGTGCGTGATACCGCGAATCCCGACAAGTACCAGACGACTGGCCCGAACACCGCGTCCGCGCTTATCGAAGTCGTCGAGGGCCGTGCGCGCAGACAGCTGGAGACGCTCAACACAACCCGCGACGAACTCAGGAAGATGCGCGTCAAACTCCAGGAACTCGTTGCGGAATACAACAAGCTTCCTCCGCAAATGCGCCAGGACCGGATCACCATCGAGAAGAAGAACAAGGAAATCGAGAAGCTCACCAGCGAGAAGGCAGCGCTTGAGGATCAGTTGCAGAAGACTAAGGCCGAGGTTGAGGAACTCAAGACGGAAGTCACTTCTCTCAAGGAGGAATTGACCGCCGCGAAGGACGAGACCGAGGCAGTGAAGGAAGACCTTGAGAAGGAAAAGAAGAACGTGGAACGTCTCACCAACCTCCTCAAGACGCAGACGGCCACGGCGAGAGCAGCGCCGGCCGGCGGTGGCAGCGGAACGATGACGAGCGGCGACAAGGGCAAGGTCGTAAAGGTCGAGAAGTCGTTCGTGGTCATCAAGTTTGAAGACACGGCCATCAATGAACTTCTTGGAGAAGACCACAGCGGCGTGCTGCCGCAACTTGAGATGTTGCTGTACCGCAAGGAGAAGGGCAAGGACAAGCCTACGGTCGTCGGCAGGATTCGCCTGCGCCAGTGGACGCCGAACACCAACTTCGTGATGGCCGACGTCTTGCCCGATTGGCTGCAGACCCCGGTGAAGGAAGGCGATGTCGTCATTCCAGACTAAATGGCTGATGGCTGCGCTCGCCGCGCTGGTTCTGCTCGGCCTCACTGGCTGCATAGCGGATACTGCGGCGGATTCAGACCTGCCTTGGGCTACCAACCACAATTGGGAAAGCCTCGGCCCCTTGCCATCGCAGATGACGGACCACTATGATTAACGAACGGTGCTTCACCGTGGAACAGGGCGGCATTCGACTGGATGCCGCCTTGTTGTCGCAATTCCCTTCGTCCACCCGCGCGTTCTGTCGCGATGCGTGTGCGGCGGGGGACGTTCTTGTTGACGGTAGGCCGGCAATCAAAGGGCAGAAACTTCGCGGCGGCGAAACCGTGACCGTGCGCCGCCTTGCCGAGGCGAGCGACAACCGCGTGGCGCCGAACCGCGACGTGCCTGTGCGCTGTCTATTTGAGGACGCCAGCCTTCTGGCGTTCGACAAACCCGCAGGCCTTCCCGTTCAGCCGCTCACCTACCGTGAGACCGGCACGCTCATGAACGGCATAGTTGCCAGATGGCCGGACGTACGGGAAATCGGCGACCAGCCGCTCATGGCCGGTGCGCTGCACCGGATCGACGCAGACACTTCCGGCCTCGTTCTTGTCGCCCGCACCGCAGAAGCGTTCGAGGCGCTGCGCGCGCAGTTCGCCGCGCAGACGGTGAAAAAGACCTACCTCGCTCTCGTCGAAGGTTCCGTTGCCGTAGGCGGCACGCTCGAGAACGACCTCGTCCACGATCCTACGCTTCCGTTTTGCCGCATGATAGACATCCGCCGCGCCCGCGCCCGCGTGAAGGCAGCGCCACTCCACGCCGTCACGCAGTTTACGCCGATCGGACGTACCTCGTGCGGCAACGAGGAACGGACGCTCCTTGAGGTTACGATCTACACTGGCGTCACGCACCAGATTCGCGCACAGCTCGCCCTCGCCGGGATGCACATCATCAACGATCGTCTCTACGGCGCGTTCGCGGTGGAGAACCAAAAGGGACACAACCTCCACGCCCTTGCGGCGACGTTCCGTCACCCGATGACTGGCGACGAGATGGAAATCCGTACCCCGTATCCAGACTGGGGATTGATTGCATGAACCCTGCGCTTACGCCAGTTCCGCCACCACGCTACGGGCGCCGCGTCATTTTTTCCATCGGCGCGGCAGTTGTGTTTACGGCGGCTTTCTTCTGTATCCGAATCGCCGCGGCGAATCAGGTTGGTGCGTCAGAGGTGCCGGCTGTGTGGGCGCTCTACCTTGCGGGCGTGGCACTCTATTACGCGGTAATTTGCCTGTTCCTCTGGCGAAAGGCCAAAAAGGCGAAGGGGTGATTGGCACTATGCGTAAAAGTGCTGTTGCACCCCTTGCCAATTAGCCAGCGTTATGTTATACTATTCATTCCGTTTTGACAAGAAAGAGGTAAAAAATGAGTTCTGATACTTCGCGTGCGAACATGTGGAAATGGCTGGCCCTGCTGGTCATTGCCGTATTCTCCATTTGTGTTACGACCCCGCTGGGCGAAAAAATCCGGCTAGGACTTGACCTTAAGGGTGGTACGTCCTTCACGCTTGGCGTGGACGAGGACGCGCTGCGTGAGTCCGTTCTCGCACAGGTCGCCGATACGAATGATACTGCGGCGATCCAGCAGAAGATGAACGAGGCTCTCAATGGCAGCGACGAGCGCATCATCCAGGTCGTCCGCCGCCGTGTTGACGGCATGGGCATGAACGAGCCCGTGATCCAGGGTATGAAGGGCCACCGCCTGCTCGTGCAGCTGCCCGGCATCGACGATAAGACCCGCGCCGAGGCCAAGCGTTCGCTCCAGAGCGCGTCGTTCCTCGAGTTCCGCCTCACGCACCGCAACAACCGCGAGCTCGCCAACAAGCTTCTTGCCGACGGCAAGGTGCCGGAGGGCTACGTGACCAGCGCGAAGGGCGAGGGCTTCAGCCGTGCGCCTGACTACGACAAGGTCGCGAGCAAGCCCGGCTACCAGAGCCGCCTCGCCGCGTTCGGCCGTCCTCCGCAGGGCTACCAGTTCATGCTTGAGAAGACGAAGGAGGGCACCTACTATCCTAACTACGTGAGCCGCAAGACGGAGCTCACGGGCGAGTACCTCGTCTCGGCGCACGTTGACCGCGACCAGGTCGGACGCCCCGTCGTCGCCTTCAAGCTCAACAGCCAGGGCGGCAACCTCATGCGCCGGCTTACGCGCAACTACATCGCGCACGGCGCACGCAACGATTCCGACCGCGGCCGCGAGCTCGCAATCGTGCTTGACGGCACGCTCGTCTCCGCCCCGGTGCTCGAGAGCGAAATCAGCACGAGCGGACAGATCTCCGGCAGCTTCTCCGTCGCGGAGGCGCAGCGCCTCGCGAACGATCTCAACGCTGGTGCGTTGCCAGTGCCGCTCAAGTTGCTCGCCGAGGAGTCCGTCTCCCCGACGGTGGGCGAGGACGCCAAGCAGGCGGGCTTGATCGCCGCCGGCCTCGGCTTCGCGCTCGTCGCAATCTTCATGTTCATCTACTACTGGTATGCTGGTCTCGTCGCTGACATCGCGCTGTTCCTCGACATCGTGCTCCTGCCCGCAGCTCTCGTCATTGTGGCGAACGTGCTCGGCGTGTTCGCGAAGGACGCGTCGATGGGCGCGTCCGGATCGTTGCAGCTGCCGGTGCTCACCATGCCGGGCATCGCGGGCATCGTCCTCACGCTCGGCATGGCGGTTGACGCCAACGTGATCATCTTCGAGCGCATCCGCGAGGAGTTCGCCAACAAGGTCTCCGTCGGCACCGCCATCAAGAACGGCTACGGACGCGCCTTCACCGCGATTCTCGACTCCAACATCACCACCATCGTGACGGGCATCATCCTGTTCATCGTCGGCACGGGTCCGGTGCGCGGCTTCGCCATCACCCTCACGGCCGGCGTCGTGATCTCGATGTTCACCGCCGTGATCGTCACGCGCCTCGTGTTCGAGAAGACCACGAACCCCGATTCGATGAAGGCGTTCAAGATGCTCAACATCTTCAAGAAAGTGCCGAACGTCGATTTCGTCAAGCTCGGTAAGGTCGCGGTGATCTCGTCCCTCGCCATCGCGGTTGTCACGGTCGCCATCTTCGGCATACGTGCGGTCGTGAAGCCGGCGTCGGTTCTCGCCGTCGATCTCACGGGCGGCACGTCGATAGTGTTCGACGTCGATGCGGCGAACCGTCCTTCGGATTCCGACATCCGCAAGGTCCTCAATCCTTTCGACAACGCCACGGTCATCCAGACCCAGGGCGAGTCGAAGCTCCTCGTGAAGACGGGCTATACCTCCGACAACGCCAAGGACAAGGGCGTGACGGACGTCGCCGGCCACGTGACGAAGTTGCTGCAGGAAGCCTTTCCGAAGGCCAACATTGCAATCCGCGACGCGTCGGAAGTCGGTTCCGTCGTGGGCTCCGACCTCAAGAAGTCCGGCACGTGGGCCGTGATCCTCTCGCTTTGCGCGATCCTGATCTACGTCGCGTTCCGCTTCGAGTTCGGCTTCGGCCTCGGCGCGCTCGTAGCGCTCGCGCACGACGCGTTGGTCTCGCTCGGCCTCTTCTCGCTGTGCGGGCGTCAGGTCTCCCTGCTCGTCATCACGGCGCTCCTCACGATCATCGGTTACTCGGTGAACGACACGATCGTCGTGTTCGACCGTATCCGCGAGGATCTGCGCCGCGACCAGAAGAGCAAGTTCAAGGATCTCTGCAACCGCGCCCTCAACGAGTGCCTTAGCCGTACGGTGATTACGTCCATCACCACGTTCTTCGCGGTGCTCGCGCTCTTCGCGTTCGGCGACGGTTCGATCTTTGACTTCGCGCTGACGATGCTCATCGGCGTCATCGCTGGTACGTATTCCTCGGTGTTCGTTGCAACGCCGATCATGATGTGGTTCTACAAGGGCCGCCGTCCGCAGTTCTCAGCCGAAGGCGCCGCGAAGCGTTCCTGATGTGGATGCTGTTGATCACCAGACGGTTGGCGTCGTCGAACCACGAGTGACGACGCTTACGCTGCCGCCCGGAGGCTTTCGCCTCGAGGACGGTGGCGCACTTCAGCGCGTTGACGTGGCGTGGGAAAGCTGCGGCCTTGAACGTCCTGAAAACGACAACGTAATCTTCATCTGCCACGCGCTCACCGGCGACGCGCACGTGGCCGGACGCCATCCCGGCGAGGATTCCGCAAGCGGCTGGTGGGATTCGGTCGTAGGTCCGGGCAAGGCCATCGACACGAACCGCTACCGCGTGGTGTGCGCGAACGTGCTCGGCGGCTGCAAGGGAACGACCGGTCCCTCTTCCGTCAACCCCGCAACTGGTCGGCCCTACGGTTCCGCTTTCCCCCGCTTCACCATTGGCGACACTGTCGAGGTGTACCGCGCGTTCCTGCGCGAGATCGGCATTACGCATCTTGCCGGACTCGTCGGCGGCAGCTTCGGCGGTATTCAGGTGATCGAGTGGATCACGGCGCATCCGGGCGAAGTGGACAAGGCGGTTATGATTGCCTCCGGCGCTGCGCTCAACGCGCAGGCGCTCGCCTTCGACATCGTGGGCCGCTACGCAATCACCCTCGATCCCGGCTGGCGCGGCGGCGACTATTACGACGACGGCCCCGGTCCGCTCATGGGTCTCGCACAGGCGCGCCAGGTCGCGCACATAACATACCTTTCCCTCGACCTCCTCAACCGCCGCTTCGGGCGCAAGCAGCAGGAGGACTGGCTCAAGCGCGGCAAGGAATGGCTTGAGAAACACGCCTCGCGTTTCGGCACCACCTTCGCGATCGAGAGTTACCTTGAATACCAGGCGCGCAAGTTCCTCGCTCGCTTCGACGCAAACTCCTATCTCCAGATCACCCATGCAATGGACCGTTACGACGCTGCGGCGAAGTACGGTTCGCTCGATGAGGTTTGCAGCCGCATCACGTCGCGCCTACTGCTCGTCTCGATTTCCGGCGACTGGCTCTTCTCCGAGGACCAGAGCCGCACGATAGCGTCGTGCATGTTGCGGCAGGGGAAGTCAGTCGCGTATGCGCATCTCGATATCAAGGTCGGGCACGACGGCTTCCTTACGCACACGAAGGAACTAAGCAAGCTGATGGGCGGGTTCTTCGGCGAGGGCGGCCGCACGATCTATCCCGAGAAGCGCGCGGCGCTTGCGTCCGTGATGGCGCTCGTTCCCGAAGGCTCGCGCGTACTGGATGTCGGCTGCGGGTCGGGTTCGCTCCTGCACCTGCTCCGCGACGAGAAGCACGTTCGCGGTACCGGCATTGAGATTGACGACGACAAGATCGCCGCCGGCGTCGGCGACGGTCTCGACGTTCTTTTCGACGATGCCGACGCCGGTCTCGACCTGATTCCCGACGGTGCATACGACGTGGCGGTTCTTTCCGAGACGCTCCAGACCGTCAAATATCCGCGTGAGCTTCTCACGCGCCTTCTCAACAAGGCGGGCGAGGCAGTCGTGTCGTTCCCCAACTTCGCATCGTACCGCATCCGCCTGCTGCTGCTCTTCACCGGACACCTCCCCGTGAACCCCCAGCTTCCGTTCGAGTGGTACGACACGCCGAACATCCACGTGGTCACGCTCAAGGACTTCCGCGCGCTTTGCGAGAAGAGCGGACTCGTGATCAAGGAGATTCGAGCCGAGACAAATCACTTCCTAGGCCGCATCCTCTGCGCGCTCGGACTGAAGAACCTCGGCGCGTCGCGCATCATCGCCCGCGTATCCCGCAGCTGATTTATGAAAACAAAAATAATCCTGGCATATTCACTTGCAGCGTTTTCCGCCGTAGCCGGCGAACGAGGCATCTTCGGTCTGTACGGCGACACTCCCGACGCGAAACACGCATGGGCCGTACACGACTTCAACCGTCCCTACCCCAAGCAGGTCGAGACGCCTCCGGGCAAGCCTCCATCCGATGCAATTGTCCTCTTTGACGGCACGCAGAAAAGCGTCGATGAAAACTGGTGTGACAGAAAAGGCAACCCCACGAAGTGGCGCGTGAAAGATGGCCTGTTCGTCTGCACGCCCGGCTCCGGCCTCGCATGCACGAAGCGCGCGTTTGGCGACGCACAGTTCCACGTCGAATGGCTCAGCCCCGTCGCGGACGCGAAGAAGCACGGACAGCTCGGGGGCAACTCAGGCGTGATTCCAATGGGTAGGTACGAAATCCAGATCCTCAATTCGTACGACCCCGATCCGTCGGCAGACGTCGAGCGCAACTACCCTGATGGCATTGCGGCGTCTGTTTACGCGCAGAATCCGCCGCTCGTCAATGCAAGCCGCCCCGCCGGCGTGTGGCAGACGTACGACATCATCTTCCACCAGCCCATCTGGAAGGACGGCAAGGTCCTTCACCCCGGCACCGTCACCGTGCTCCACAACGGCGTGCTGGTGCAGGACGCCTGGGAGCTTGAGGGCATGGCCACGCACCGTGTGCGCATTCCGCTGCGGCAGCACGAAACGAAACTTCCGTGGATGCTTCAGGATCACGGCGATCCCGTTCCATTCCGCAACATCTGGATCCGCGAAATCCCCTCGCGCTGGGACAACACCACGCACTCCGAGATGTCCGCGAAAGAAGAGGACGTGCGTTCCCTCCGCGAGAAGACCGCCGCCGCGCTCTTCGCCAAGATCGACCTGAATGTTCCAGATGCAAAGAACGTCAACGGCATCCTCGAAGTTCTTTCCTACTCGAAGAAGCCCGAATACCTTAAGGCCGCGAAGTCGCTCTGTGCCGGGTACGACGCTTGGCTGAAGTCGCTTCCGCCAGATAAACTTGCGGCAAACAAAAGTTACATCGACGGTACGTTGAAGGGATTCAACGTGCTCATCCGCAATAAGGTCATCGGTGCCAACGACTACCCGCTCCGCGCCACCCTCGAACAATTCTCCAAACAAAAGTAAGGAACCCGCAATGAAAACAACTCGTCGATCATTCCTCGCATCCGCCACGGCCGCAGCCGGACTCGTCCCGTTCGCCGGTTTCCCTGCCGTTGTTTCGCGCCGCAGCCCCAACTCCATGCTCTCACACGCCTGCGTCGGCACGGGCAACATGGCGTTCGGCGATTTCAGCGGACTCCGCAGCCATTCCCGCATCCACATCACCGCGATCTGTGACGTGGACGCGAACTACCTCGCCCGCGTGAAGAAGATGTGTCCCGACGCCCGCACCTACCGCAACGCCTACGAGATGTTCGAGAAGGAGGGCAACCGCATCGACTCGACGAACGTCTCCACGCCCGACCACTCCCATGCCGGATACATCCTCGACGCCCTTGCGCGCGGACTCAACGTTTACGCGCAGAAGCCCCTGTGTCACGATCTCGACCAGTGCCGGAAGATCGAGCGCCTCGCAGCTGAGAAGAAGGCCGTCACGCAGATGGGAACGCAGATCGCCGCGTGGGCGTGTGACCGGCAGACGGTGGCGCTCCTGAAGAGCGGTCTCATCGGCGAGCTGAAACACATCTGGATATTCTCGAACCGCGGGGGACAGACCACCGCCAACCACACGTGGCCGCTCGCCGAGGCGCCGGTGCCGAAGACGCTCGATTGGAAGACGTGGCTCGATGGCGCACCGTTTCGTCCGTACGTGCCCAAAGCCTATCATCCCGGTTCCTGGCGCAAGTGGCGCGACTTTGGAACGTCGTGGCTCGGCGACCTCGGCCTTCACCTGCTCAGCCCCGTATGGATTGGCCTCGGTCTCGGCACGACTGGCCCTACGTCCGTCATCGCCGAAGTGCCGGTGGAGCCGGAGCCGCAGCGTACGCAGTTCTGGCCGAGGATGTCGCACGTCACATGGGAAATGCCAGGATGCGCTGCATCCAGCGGCAAGCCGTTCCCCATCGAGTGGTGCGACGGCAACCTCGTCGATCCGAAGGTGAAGGCGAAGACGCCCGCGAATTATTTCCCGCCCGCCGCGTTCAACGAATTGTTTGCAAAGAGCGCAATCGGCAAGCAGCCGTTGCAGGGACGCGTCGTCGAAGGTACGGAGGGGTGGCTTCTTTCCGTCCACTACGACAAGCCCCCGGCCATCGTGTTCAAGAACGGTGCCGCCTCGCCGAAACTGCCGAACGTCGGCAAGGCGCCTTCGCATTGGCACGAGTACATCAACGCGTGCCTTGACGGCGGAACGACCACGAGCTCCTTCTCGTGGGCGGGTCGGATGTCCGAGATGGTGCTGCTCGGCAACGCCGCGATGTCGATGCCGGGCAAGCGCCTTGCATGGGACGCCGCACGCGGAATCAAAAAGCAGTAAGGCGCGGAGAGATGCGCGTTGCGTGCGAGCGGAAGGCGTCTTTGAGCGCGGCGGTGGTGAACGCGGGGATGTCAGCCTCCGTCCACACGCGCGCCACGTCGTCAAGGTTGTGCGCGTCGGAACTGCGCGTGACGGCATAGCCCCCCGCCTTCGGCAGCCACGCGGTCTCGTCTGCGGTGCGCGAAAACTCCACCGCGTCGAACGCGCCGTCTTCGGGAATGCCGCCGAGCTGTGAATAGACAGAGAACGCGCTGCGGTCGATGTGCGCGGCGATGTATATGCCGCCGAGCTCGTGGCATTTAGCTGAGACTTCAGGAATCATCTTGCGGCAGCCCATCGCGAGAATGCGCCACTCAAGTTCCACGATATCGTCGTCCCACGTTACAACGGGCTGGTCGCCGAACGTCTCCGGGTCGTTCACGCGCTTTGGCATCGCGGCGTACACCCAGTCCGTCATGGCGAGCGCCTGCTCCGTTGTGTCGAAGAGGGCGAGCGTGTGGACTTCCTCCGCCGTGCAGACTTCAAGCCCGAAGAGACAGGCCATCCCCGCGCGGCGGGCGCACTCCGCGATTGCCGGCGTGTTGCGCGCGCTCTGGTGGTCGGTGAGAGCGATGCCGCCCATGCCAGCCGCCACCGCGCGTTTCACGATTTCGGAGGGTGACATCTCCAAGTTCGCGCACGGCGAAAGGCAGCTGTGTATGTGGAGGTCGAACTTCACGGTCAGTGCTCTGACGGGGGAAGGTCGTTAAGCGCGCGCGCCGTGGCGTACTGCGACAGCGGCGTGATGATGATGGCAACGCCCTCGCGCGCCGCTGCCTCCGCCATGTCGGGCGGGACGGGACGCGAGTGGCAAAGCACGATCACGGAACATCCCACGAGCGTGCAGACGGCAATCGTGTTCAGGTGGTTCTGGATCGTCACTAGCGCACAGTCCTCGCCCGCGTGGCCCATGATGTCCGAAAGCAGGTCGCCGACGTAAACGCCGGTTGCAGCGGCGTCCTCCGCAGATACGGCGAGCGTGCCGTTCACCTTGGTACAGATTTCCTCGGCGGTCATGCTGCGCCTCCGTTCGCTGGTTGTTCGGGCTTGCTTAACTTGAAGGTACACGTCACCTTCGTGAACTTGCCGACTTCGGACTGGATGTCGAACTCGTCCGCAACGCGCTTGGAGTTGGAAAGACCCATCCCAGCTCCGAAGCCCATGGAGCGGATCCAGTCGTTTGCGGTTGAAGTGCCGTCGCGGCAGGCCCATTCGATGTCGGAGATGCCGGGGCCGCGGTCCTTGGCGGTGATGGTGATCGTGTCGTCCGAGATGAGCAGCACCAGCACGCCGCCGTGCGAGTGGATGCAGATGTTGATTTCCAGCTCGTAAGCGGCCACGGCCACGCGGCGGGCCACGGTGCGGTCCACCTTGCGTTCGCGCAGTATTCCCTTGATGTCGTTCGCGGCGTGTCCGGCGCGGGAGAGGTCGTTGCGCACCACGGCCCATTCGCGGCGGAAGTAGTGTTCGCTGGTCGCGTGGGAAGGCGCGTTGTTCGAGGTCTTTCGCTCCAGCTTGCGGATCTCCACCGAAAGTTCGTAGAGAAGCGCGCGCATCACGTCGCGCTGGGAGAGGATTCCCACGAGCTTGCGGTTGGAGTCGAGCACGGGGAAGCGTCCGTACGTGTAGTTGTTGAAGTACCTGAGCGCGAACGAGATTGGCATTCCCGCCTCAAGCACCACGAGGTTGCAGGCCATGTGCTTCTCGCACGTGTCCTCGATCCAGCCGTTGTCGAGCGCGGTGATGATGTCGTTGACGGACACGATGCCGTAGAGGCGTCCTTCCTCGCACACGGGCAGGCCTGAGATGCGGTTCTCGCGCATGAGGCGCTGCGCCTCGCGCAGGGTGGTGCTACGCGCCGCGCTGATGATCTGGCGCTTCATCACGTCGCGCACCTTGAAGCGCTGGAGCAGCTCCATGATGATCACGCTTGAATCGCCGCCGAGTGCCCTCGGGTCGAGCGGCGGAGTCTTGGCGAGGATTTCGTCGTCGTTCGTCTGCTGCCCCTGGAGGATTGTTGGGGAATAGTCGCTGTCCATATCCCCTCCTCAGTCAGCCGCGCTCTTCGGCGAGGAACGCGTCATGCAGACGCACGCATGCGTCGTACTTCGAGAGCGGGCTCGAGACAAGCGGCACTCCGAGGTCCGCCGCCACCTTCAGCATTGTTTCGGAGAGCGGCTTCGCGTTATGCACCACCACGCCCATTGCGCCCACGATGTGGGCGGTGCGGATGGCCTGGTCGCTTGCGAGGGATGTTATCAGCAGGATGTCGTCCGCGTCGTTCAGCAGAACGTCGCTCATCAGGTCGTTCGCCACGACCGCGCCCACGGCGCGCGGACTCGTGCCGTCACCGGCCATAAGCTTGCCGTTAAGAATCTTCACTACGTCGGCTATCGTCATTTTCCGTTCCTTTCTTTTTTCGGGTACGACACATTATCCCACAATCCCGTCGTATTTTGCAAGCCTATTTTTTTCTCGCGGCAGGGAATCTTGTGTTCTTGGTTCTTGTGTTCTTGGTTCATGGTTCATGATTCGCGGTTTGTGGTTTGTGGTTTGTGATTTTTTGTTCGTGGTTCGTGGAGTGTCAAAATATCCCTTTTGCCAAAATCGGTCGTTCCGAACCATAATATTGCCATGCAGAACGGAGGGATGCATGGAGACGGAATGAGGCGTTCCGAACCGTAATATTGCCATGCGGAACGAGTGGATGCATGGAGGCGGAACGAGGCGTTCCGAACCGTAATATTGCCATGCGGAACGAGTGGATGCATGGAGGCGGAACGAGGCGGTCCGAAACGTAATATCGGGGAATATCAAGGCAGAGGACCAGGATTGCGGCGTGGTCTATTGCATCAGCAATGTATTTTGCGCTTGTGCCAGAAACGTCCGAAAGCGCGGCGGGCGTGCGCCGGCCCAAAGGACATGGCGCACGGCGCCCGTGATTTCATTTCAGGCCAAAGCCAGGGTATTTGGCCTTCGCCGTGGATGGCCCGAACGCGGACTCATGCGACTTGACGCCGCAACAGCCACTCCACTACCCGCTTCGCGGTACAGGCATTCGCCCCATGCACTCCTATTCGCGCGCCCGCTCCATTCGCCAGCATGGGTTGGCCAACGCCGGCGTCGTTCCCCGGCACGGGAATGCAGTCCGGGTCAAGCCGTAGCGCAAGCGCCGCCTCCAGCGATATGATCGTCCCATCGCACTCCCCCAGAATCTCCTTCGCGACATCACGTGCCGGACCAATTCCCGGCGTTCCCGCGTCAAGGCACCTGGCTTCATTCCGCGCCGCAATATCGTTTGGCGCTTCGGGCACGGGCAGAAGCGCGTCAACGGGTGTCGGGTCCTCAGCGCCGCATGCCTGACGGAAGCGGGCGGCCGTCGCCTTGTGCCGCATAAGCGTGGGATACTTCTCGAATAGGTCCGGCGCCTCGCGCTGCAGGAGGCGCTTCACGCCGCCGCGGCGGCCCACGATGCGCCCGGCTCCGTCGAAGCGGAGGGAGGCGTCCGCGAAACAGGCGAGGTCCATCATGAGAGACCCGCACCGCAGCGCGGCCTCCGGCGATGTCCTTGCGGCGGCGAGCGCGGCGCGGATCGCGTCGTAGCTCGGGCGAGGGTTCAGCGTGCGGCGCGGAACGACCCTGCGCCGTCCGGCGGCCAGTTTTTGGCGGCGCAACCGCTCCCGCTCGTAGTACGTCGGCCGGCGTAGCATGCGGATTAGGTGCGAGATCCGGTTCAGCAGGAATACCGTCCCAGAATACGCCCCGAAAAGGACGAACACGCCAAGCAAAAGTGACAAAAGCTCCTCTGGCGTATGCGCGTTGCGCCTGACGAACCCGTTGAACGTGCGCGGCACGTGCCCGATGGTGTGCCCGTTACGGTACGCCTCGCACCAGAACGTCCGGCGGTACTCCTCCGTGTCCAGTCCCAGCACATGCACGAGGAACCCGTCCACGAGACTTGCGAAATCGCACGGCACAGGTTCACGCGGCGGCTCCGCAAGCTGGCGGCCCGTGTCCCTGATTTTCTCTGCTACGTCTTTTCTCATGGCGACATTTTCTCCTGTTTGTCCTGACGCCATAATATTACCATTTTCCGCCGTCCGTGTGAACCCCCTAAACTGTCAAATGTTTGTAAAAGATTTGTATGTAAATTGTATGCAAATTGTATTTATGCCGACATGTTCCGCCAGGCACTCCACAAGGCCATCCATCTAGTCCGGGCCGTAATATTACGTGCGGAACGAAGGGGAATGGTGGGGTAAAACGGGTCGTTCCGAAGCGCAATATTACGGTGCGGACTGGGTGGTGGTGAAGGGGGTAAAATGGGTCGTTCCGAAGCGCAATATTACGGTGCGGAACGGGTGGGTAAGAGGGGCGCAGAATGGTTGGTCCGAAGCGTAATATCACCGTACAAAAACTTCAAAATCTCAAAAACGGGATGTTTTTGCGTGGAATGGTGTTTTTGTGTGGAAATGATCATGGTTTACTTTCGTAACATGACGGGCTTGAAGGGATCGTCGAACTCGCGGCAGAGGGCGTTGAACCAATACGCGCCGGCCTTGTCCTGGGAGATGCGCGCGATCGTCTGCACGTACCGCTGGAGGCTCGACGCCCCCGCTCCCGCGAAGCACAGCTTTTCGTTCGCTCCCGACTTCGGAGTGTGGTGCAGTATCACCGTCGCCGCGTCGAACTCGGCGAGCGTGCGCCTCACCCTGAGGAAGTACGCCGAAACGAGCGCGTTGCTGCTTTCGTCCTCAACCCCGTCGCCCGCGATGAGAAGCCCCCAGCAGTCGATTATGAGGATGTCCACGTTGCCAATGGCGCGCATAGCGGACGCGATGTAGTCGATGCTTGGCGAATAGCGGCAGTCGAGGTAGTGGATGTTCGCAAGGTCCGGCGTGCCGCCAATCCTTTGAAGGCGGTGCCAGAACAGCGCGGGGCCGTTCTCGAAGTCGGCGTAGAGACAGGTCTTCCCATCGGACGCCTTCTTCGCGCAGAGCTTCAGCGCGAACGTGGTCTTGCCCGCCTTCGGGTCGCCCGACACGAGCGCGAAACTGCCGCGCCGGCAGAATTTCAGAATCGGTTCGGCGAGCGCGGGGTTCTGCGCCGCAAGTTCTGCGGCGTTCACGATCTCCGGCTCCTCCGGCACGGAAACGTGTGCGGGCGCGGGAGAGGTCGCGGCGGTTGACCACACCTTGAAGCTGGAACCGTCGAACAGCGAGGCGTCACACTTTTGGGGGTGCGCCGCGCCGGGACGCGAGAAATCCTCGCGGTTGCCATGAACGCCGAGCGGACGCCATCCCTGCGCCACAAGCATGTCGCGGATTGTCGCGGCGGACGGTTTCTCCACGGCGGCCGGGACGGCGGACGGGGCCGCCTGGTACATAGGCAGCTCGTCCTTCCAGTCGAGCAGACATCGCGGGTTTGCGAGCCTCACGAATGTGCCGCATGTCAGGTAGTCGATCTTCGCATCGTGGTCGTGGCTCGGCGTTGTCCCTGGCGGACACCTGAAGAACTCGTGACTGCCGTGGTCGGTCTCCTCCCACGGCGCGGAGCCGTCGGGCATGGCGTCCTTGGTGTCGCGGTCCACGCAGAGCTGACCTGCGTGCAGCACGACGCCGCCCCGGCGCGGTTTTGGTCCGAACCAGCCCAGCAGTTCGGCGTCCGTCGGAAGCCTTTCCGAGAAGTCGCGCCAGCTTTTCGCGGTGGCGAAGCGTCCCAGCGGACGCTTCTCGTCGTCGCTGTTCGTAGGCACCGCGCTCCAGCCCCGCGCCACCAGGGCGCGGGCCGTGTCAAGGTCGATCATGGTGCTTGTTTCGTTATTTGTCATTTTGCATTTCTCCTTTGATTGAGGGTTCTGAATCCTCAATCGCGGAAGGAGGGGCGAGTGTGAACCAGAAAACGCAGGAAAATGCATTACGCCATGTACTATTGCCCTGGCTACGAAATATGGTGAGCCACAAAGAACGCATAGTTCGCAAAGTCTTTGTACTCTTTGCGGTCTTTGCGGCTGAAAATCACGATATTTGGTTACTGCATCTATAAGACAATGTACAATACTTAAACAATGCTTAATCAGGGTAGCCCTTTAGGGGCTACCCATTGTTATATTAATATCTGGTAATTCTATACGCGCACGTGTGCGCGACGCGCGTCAGCACGCGCCCATGCGCGCGCGGGGCGCGTCACAGCGCGTTGATGGGGCGCGCCATGTTTTTCAGGTATTTTTCAAGGTCCTTGCGGAGGCTTTGGTGGTCCTTGGCGCCTTGGTAGAGTTCGGCCACTTCGTTGCGGATGTACTCCGGCAGACTTCGGTGTGCCTTCCACATCCTCTCCTTGTGCAAGTCGTTTGCGGTTTCCCCGATGTCGCCCTTGAAGATTTGCGCGACGGCGTTCACCGACCAGTTTTCCTCCACGTGGGCTTTCATCCATTCGACAATTTTCCCCAGAAGCGCCCTTTTGCGGTTTTCGCGCGTGTCGAGCCCCGAAGCGAAGACCATCCCCTTGAGGTAGTCGTTTTCAGCGGCGAGTTCCTTGTCCGCTGATTTGACGATGCATTCGACAGTCCGGTAGTGCTCGGCGTCGAGCTTCTCCTTGAGTTCGGCAAGCGCGCGCCGATGCACAGACTTTGCAGCTCCCAATATCAAAAGACTCTCAAGCGTCGCCGTCAGCCACTTGCGAAACCAGTCCTCCTTCGTCCACGACTGGAATGACCGCTCCTCCGCCATTAAATCCATGTTCTCGACGAAGAACTTCCACACGTTGGATATCGTTTTCCTCTCCTCCTCATCCCAATGGGCCATACTCCGCTCCATTGAAGGGGCAAGTTCGCTGTCAACCTCTTCAGCAATCTCTTTGAGGTACTGCGGTGTGATTTGCATTCCGTTCTCTCCTTGGGCCGGTATTGTACCACAGAGGGGTCGTCGGAGTCAACCGGGCCCGCCCCGGACATTCTGGAATCGCTTGGAAAAGTATCTTCCCATGGTCTTTAGTTTCATATCCCGCGTCGGCCAAACGCGGGATTTTTTGCGGCGGTTCACGGTGAGCGGCCCTCCCGCGATTGGTTGACCTGAACGGCTGATTTCAGCCGGAAAGGAAAACCGAAATGAAGAAACTAAACCGTGGCGCAAAGCCCATTACCGAAGACGACGCCCGCTGGCTGCGGAGCGAACTGATGAAAACGAACAGGCGGGTGCCGGATCGCGCCGACCTTGACGACATCGTGCAGGACACCCTTCACGACCTCTGCAAGGCAGTGGAGGGGAACAGGCTCCGATGCCGTCCGGGACAAACCGTGCGGGAGGCGCTCATATCGTTCAGCCGAACGGTCTTCAGCCGGAGGCTCGCCGATTTCTGGCGCAGGCAGAACCGCACCGAGGTCGTCTCGCTCGACGCCCTCGCCGACGGGCAGCCCGACACAGCGCTCGACCAGGCACTCCGCCTCCCGACCTCGCGCGCGCGTTCGCCGCGACGCGCCGCTGAGTGGGCGCTTCTGGCAGACCTGCTGACCCGCGCCATCCGCACTCTCCCGCGCAAACTGCGCAAGATGGTGTGTCTGCGCCTGTGCGCCGCAGGGCGGGGCGAGACGCTCTCCGACCGCACGGTTGCGCGCTTGGTGGGGATGTCCCCGCGAGGCGTGGGCAAGGCGTTCGCCAAGGCGTGCCAGTGATTAATGCGGGTGGTGTTGAGAATGTGCGAGAAGGTGAGAAAATGTGCGACGATGTGAGAATAGACCCCGTGTTTACGGGGCTTTTCTCATTTTAGGACGGTGCGCGATCCGCGCGATCGGTCGCCTGGTAGATTGAGAATCGCGGCGGGCGGATGGCCGCTGAATTTGGCAAAGTATCAAATTGTTGAGAATATCAACTTGCCTTGACATGGAGTTTGCAAGGTAAAAGAAAGCCCCCTGCAAGTGGATTGCAGGGGGCTTGAATTGTTTATACAACACGGTCACCATATCAAACGTCTGGTCTTGCCGGATCGGTGAAAGCAATTGGGCGCACAAAGGTCTGGGTTGAAAATACGCCTCCGGCGATATTTGAAGGAAACCGTTGGTGCCCGCGTAACGAAGCGGCAACGATACTCACACCAGAAACATCCTTGTGTGTCGCGGGTGTTGGGATCGAGGTGGCGGCATTGTGGGTAGAAGACGTTACGCATGGCGGCGGAGGTGGGTTTTGAGCATCGCCAGGATGCGGCGGAGCTGCGGGTTGGTGAGGTCGAGCCAGCCGGTGTCGGACGCGAGGCGGGTGGCCAGGGTCGGCTGGTCGTAGCCGCGCACGGTGTGCGACTGGATCATCACGCCCGCCACGTAGCCGAGCGCGTTGCCGGGCGCGAGGGCTTCGGCGGCGTCCACGACCAGGTGGCGGAGGCGCGTGGACGTGGCGAGGGCGTACTTGATCGCGTTGGCGTCGTCGCCGGCGTCGCGGCAGATGCGCGCCATGAGCGTGTCGTAGCCGGTCGTGGCCGTCACCTGGGAGAGGTGGTCCACGCCCAACTCCTCGGCCATGACGCGCTTGCGGTAGGCTTCCGGCTGCTCGCCCTGCTCGCGGGCGGCCTCGCGGATCGTGGCGAACAGGGTGCGGCGCTGGGATTGCGAAAGGCCGTTCACTTCACGCCCCCTTTCTTGTAGGGCATCTGCAACTCTTGTCCGATTTCCCAGTTTTTGATCTCAATAGAATCCCTTCTCCATCGTGCTAATGCGTTGCGGTGGATTTTCAGACGCCTTGCAATGGCATTCCACGACATCCCGCGCAACCGCATGTCGATAATGACGTCGTCCTTGCCATAGAGCCTCCGCTTTTCAATAGTTGTCTTACGGCCTTTCGGACGCCCCAGTGTTTTTCCTTTCTCTAAGGCGATCCGCAATCCCTCCTTTGTACGCTGCCTAAGCAGGTCGCGCTCTATCTCCGCTGCAAGGCCCATTACTGTGACCAACACTTTACTCTGGATTGTGTCCTCAAGTGTGTAGCGGTCTTTGACGGTGTAGATGCTCACTCCCTTCTCGGTGCATTCTTTGATCACTTCCAGCACCAACACGAGGCGGCGGGCTATACGCGAGATCTCCGAGAACACCAACACGTCGCCCTTTGCGGCCTGCTTGAGGATTTTCCCCAGTTTCCGCTTCCGCCAGTCCACGGCGCCAGATATTCCCTCGTCCATAATCCACTGGACATCGCCTGGCATTTCCTTGGCCTTGAGAAAATCCTGGATGCCAATCTTCTGCGCGTTGACGTCCTGTGTGTCGGTTGACACCCTGAGATAACAGTAGATCATTTCGCGTCCTCCCACGCATCTACGCTGATGCACTCGTTGAACTCACGAGCCACGGCGTCCCCGTAGTGGCGGGCAATGCAATCCAGCAACGTCTCACCGTCTAGGCAACGCTGGCCGCGTGAATGAAGTAACCTCTCGGCAAAAAAGGGATTTGCGCCAAAGACATCGGCAATTTTGCACGGTGCAGTGTGCATGGCGTCAGCCAATGCCATTATTCGTCGGCTCACTGCCATTCGCCGCCCTCCAGTTCATGGCGCACCTCGCTTTCGTCCAGGCGGGAGGCGGACCAGTCGGCGGTGTGGGTGGCGATGATCTGCCCCGGAAAGGCGTCGAGCGCGGCGTCGAACTCATCCAGGGCGCGGCCGGTGAGGCCAAACGCGCCCATGTGGTAGGTGATCGCAGCGGCCTCGTCCGGGTTGAGCTGGATGCCCAACTCAACCGTGGCGATCATCACCGACGCCGTGCCGTGTCCGGGCCACTTCGGCTGCACGTAGCTGTACGTCTTGCCGTCGGGGTTGAGCTTGTAGCACTGGCACTTGACCAAGTCGTGCAACATGCCTACGATGTAGATCGACTCCTCCCGCGACCAGTGAATGTGCATCTGGGTGGACAAAACAGACAACCGTGTGGTGACGTTGAGGGAGTGCTGGACGAGCCCGCCTTTTACGGCCAGATGGTGGTCCTTGGAGGCGGGC
>CACZDG010000003.1 GCA_902779865.1 uncultured bacterium | reverse complement strand
CAAGGTAAGAAATGCCGAAACGGAATTGACAGGGAAAAAAGAATCGTATAATATACGTTCAACAGCCCAAGAAAGGAAGAAAGCCATGACAACAGGAAATGCACTCAATGGAAAGTCACATGCGGGAGATCCGCACATATGGTTTGATGAGGGGGAAGTCGCATCGGCGGCAACGCCGAGGCGTGGGTCTCTACTCTGCAACATAAGAAAACTGATAGCATTGGCGGCCGTTCTCTGCGCCGCGACGGCGGACGCGCTGCCGTCTGCCGCGTATTTCCGCACGCGCCCCGCGAAGCCGGAGATCGATTCCGGCGTGTTCGCGCGGGATGCGGCGCGCGACCTCGGGGAGGTTGACCGCATCGTGAAGGGCGAGATTGAGGTCGTGGGCGTCACCTGGGCGTTCCCGTCCAACCGCGTGGACTGGCTCTTCGACGCCTCGGCGAAAAAGGGGCCGTACAATCCCGAGTGGACATGGCAGCTCAATCGGATGTCGTTCTGGACCGCCCTCGCGCGGGCCTACACGCGCACCGGCGACGAGAAGTACGCCCGCGCCTTCACGCAGCAGTTCTCCGACTGGCTGAAGCAGACGGGCGGGGTGCCGCCGGAGCGCGGGTACAACAACAGGGGCTCCCCGTGGCGCACCATCGAGGAGGGCATCCGTCTGATGGGCTCGTGGAGCGTCGCGTTCGAGGCGTTCAGGAAGTCGCCTGCGTTTACGGACGAGCTGCTCCTCGCCTTCATCAAGTCGGCGCACGCGCAGGCGCGTCACCTGATCGCGCACCGCACGGGCGGGAACTGGCTCTTGATGGAGATGACGGGCGCGTACTTCTTCGCGCTCGACTTCCCGGAGTTCGAGGATTCGGAGTCGATTCGCCGCGAGGCGCTTCGCGTGTTTTCGCAGGCGATCAAGGAACAGGTCCTACCCGACGGGTTTCACTACGAGCTCTCGCCGAATTACCACCAGGTGTTCCACTCCTCCGCGACGCGGTTGTATCTGCGCGCACAGGCCTGTGGGTTCGGACACGAGATCCCCAAGGACTTCCTCGATACGCTCCGCCTCGGCACGGAGGGTCCGCTCGCGCTCGTGACGCCGGCCTTCACCCTGCCGAACTTCAACGACACCTTCACCGATCCGCTGGCCTCGTCGCTTTCCGCCGCCGCGAAGATATTCCCGGAGCGGCGCGACTTCCTGTGGCTCGTCACCAACGGGCGCGAGGGCGAGCCGCCGAAGGGCGAGACGGCGTCGCGCTACCTGCCGTATTCGGGATTCGCCGCGATGCGCACGGACTGGACGTCCGACGCGACGTACCTTGCGTTCGACGTGGGGCCTCTCGGAATGGGGCATTGGCATCAGGACAAGCTCTCCTTCGTGCTGTGGAAGGGGAACGAGTGTCTTGTGTTCGACGACGGAGGTGGACAGTACGAGGCTTCCAGAAGAAGGGGCTACGGCCTTTCTGGCTACGACCACAACACGCTGCTCGTTGACGGTCTTGCGCAGAACCGTCTGAATCCGAGGCGCGTCACTGCGCCCATCGACGCCGGTTGGCGCTCGACCAGGGACGAGGACTTCGCCTTTGGAATCTACGACCAGGAGTTCGGTCAGAAGCGCCAGAAGCTCGCGAAGCAGCGCCGCGAGATCACGTTCGACAAGACGCGCGACGTGATCACCATCTGCGACGTGGCGGAATCCGCCGACGGCAGGGAGCACGACTACACGCTCCTCTTCGAGCGGGCGGAGGCGGTCACGGGCCGCCTCAAGCCTTCGATGGCCGGATGGTTCGTGGGTCGTGAGTACCTGGTGCCGATGGTCCGTCCCGCGACGACCGTTTTCGTGAAGGCGCCGAAGGGAAAGGCGCATCGGTTCCGGACGGTCTTGCGCCCGTTTTCTTATCCTCTCCGTACCTGCGGAGGAATGTTGTCTGGCGGCTCGTACAAGTGAGACGGCGCATTGGGATATCGTGCCGTAATTCAGCTCTTGACTTGGCGCACCCACGCACAAAACTTCAATTTCAATTTCCCGAAAACGCTTCTTGCATGGGGTAAAGGGATTTGGTATCATGTGACCCATGAAAGCGATATTGTCTCTCATGATCGTACCAGCAACAATAGTTGCGGACGTAGTTCCGCCAAACGGGCCTGGCCGGGTAATCCCACGCCCGGAGCCGCCGCCAGTGATCCGCGTCGTGGATCTGCGGGCGGACGAAAAGCCTGTGGATGTGAAGAAGGAGGAATCGGTCGTTGCCGAGAACGCCTTCTTCAAGCGCGTCAAGGCGAGCTTCGCATTCACCAATCCCAACTCCCGCGTGATGGCGGGCGAGCTGGAGTTCCCGATTCCAGATGGCGCGGTCGTGTGCGGATACGCGCTTGAGGTGAATGGCGAGATGGTGCCTGGCGTCGTCTGCGAGAAGGAGAAGGCGCGCGTAGCGTTCGAAAACGAAATCAAGAAGGGCGTCGATCCTGGAATCGTTGAGCAGGTGAAGGGCAACATCTGGAAAACGCGCATCTTCCCGCTCAACCCCAAGACGCCGCGCAAGGCCGAGGTCGAGTACGTCGCGCCGAAGTCCGATGTCGCCAACGCCGCTCCGGTGTTCGAGAAGGACGGCGACGATTATTTTATCGCCAGCGTTTCAAGCGCCAGCACCTTTGCGACTGTACGCGAGCGGATTGCCTCGTTCGAACGGGGTGTGATTCTCTGGGACGCGAGCTTGAGCGCGAAGCCCTTCGCCGCCGCGTGGCGCAAGAAGCTCGAGGCTCTGCCCGAGAAGGGCGAGTGGGCGCTTGTCATCTTCCGCAATGACGTGCAGAGCTATGCAAAGACCTACGGCTTCACGAAGGAGTCGCTGCTGAAGAAGATAGACGAAATCGTGTATGACGGCGGAACGGACATCGCCGCTGCGCTGGAATACCTTTCAAACACGGCGGACTTCCCGAGCCCGGCGCTCCTCTTCTCGGACGAAATCGACACGCTCGGGCTTGAAGAGCCGAAGTACGAGGAGATGCAGGATCTCATCGTTGCCTCTCGCGACGATGCCGCCGCGCGCGCCGTGGAGGTGAAGAAGCTCGCCAAGGGACAGGAAAAGACCATGAACCTCACGCCCGTGGAGGGACGTCTGCTCGCGACGGTGTGGGCCGCGCGGCGCATGCAGGATCTCGCGTCGCAGTCGGACGCGCGCAAGGACGAGTTCCTCGCCCTTGGCCGCAAGTACGGCGTGGCGGGCCCCGGACTTTCACTCATAGTGCTAGAACGCCTTGACCAGTGGCTTCAGTACAAGATCGAGCCGCCGGAGTCGCTGAGCATCCACGCGGAGTGGGTGAAGCGCCGTGCTACGGAGGACGATCCCATTGCCGAAAAGAAGGCGAAGGCAGAGCATGAGCAGCGGCTTCTCCAGTATTGGGAAGAACGCGTCAAGTGGTGGAAGAATCCCAAGCCGCCGCGCAGGACGCCGAAGAGCGGACTCTTCGACGGCGTTGGTAGTACATTAGGAGCCGGTCGTAATGCATCCAGGACCGAGCGCAGTTCCGTAATGAGGCAGTCCAGCGGCAGGATTAACGCCAGTGTCGCGATGGACATGGCTATGGATGCAGAAGCGCCCGCACCGGCTATGGCGGCGGTTGGAGCGAGGGAAGAGCGCATGGTTGCAAGGTCTGCAATGATGGAAAGATCCGCTGGCGCGAAGTCGTTCGCGCCGCGTGGCGCGGCGGGTTCCGGCACCGCGCCCACCGTCAGGCTTAAGGCGTGGGATCCGACGACTCCGTACATCGACGCGTTGAAGTCCGCCGACAAGGGCGAGGCGTACAAGGTGTATCTCAAGGAGCGCGAGAAGTACGCGTCGTCTCCGGCGTTCTACCTCGACTGCGCGGGATGGTTCTACAAGGCTGGGATAACGAATATGGCCGACCGCATCCTTTCCAACCTTGCTGAGTTCAAGCTCGAGGACGCCGCGCTCTGGCGTACGATGGGATGGCGCGCCCGCGAGGCCGGACGCTACGACATCGCCGTGCTTGCGTTCCGCAAGGTGCTGAAGTTGCGCGGCGAGGAGGCGCAGAGCCGCCGTGACCTCGCTCTCGTATTGATGGAGAGCGGCAAGGCGCATGTCTGCGACGGCGACTGGGAGCGTGTGAAAAAGGCGGACGAGCAGCTGATGGCGCTGCGCAATTGCTACAATCCAGCCGACACTTTGGAAAGCCGCCTGAAGGCGAGGCTTGAAGTCGCCCGCAGGGAACTCGAAGAGTCGATGAAGCTCTTTGCGGACGCGGCGTTCAACGTTCGCGCGCGCCGGAGCGGACGCCGTGGCAACGACTTCCAGGTTTCCATTATCGCGCTCGAGGAGCTGAACGGGTTAATATCTTGGGTGAACGACGTGAAGTGGCCCGACGGCAAGAAGCCGGCGATCCCGGAGTTCGACTCCGCCTACCGCCGCGACTTGCCGATGAAGCTCCGCATCGTGATGAGCTGGGACGCCGACGAGACGGACATCGACCTGCACGTCCTCGATCCTAACGGCGAAGAGGCGTACTACGGCAACCGCCGCACTGCGGAGGGCGGGTTCGTTTCCGAGGACGTCACCACCGGCTACGGTCCCGAGGAGTACCTGAAGAAGGAACTTGAGAGCGGCACGTACAAGGTGCTTTCCAACTACTTCGCGTCGCACCAGACCGCGCTTACCGGCGCGACCACGGTTACTGCGACCGTTTACACCGACTGGGGCACGGCGCAGGAAAAGCGCCAGGTGCTCACCCTTCGTCTTGACAAACCCAAATCCAAACACCTAATAGGAGAAGTATCTCTATGAACGATATTTCATCGGCTTGCGCCGGATGCGGCCGCAGGGATTTCATCTACGGACTCCTCGCCGCCAGCGCCGCCGCTGGATGCGCCACGCGAACCGAACTCAAGGAATTCTTCGCCGCGCTCCCCGCGCCTACGCCGGCGGACGCGATCCCAGACAAGACGGGTGCCGTGAAGGTGCGCCTTGTTTTCTCGATCTGGGACGACGTGCAGGTGAAGAAGACGTGGCCCAACGCAGGTTTCGACTTCCGTCCCGTGATGAAGAACGTCACGGATGCGCTCAACGCGGGTGTGAAGGGCGTGAAGTTCGTACCCGCAATGGCGTTCGACGCGAAGGGCGCCGCGGCGATTCTCGCAGAGGATGCGAAGACCGGCGACGTCAAGGGGTACCTCGTGATCCAGATGAACTCGTGGCCGAACGCGCTTGGCGGCATCGTCAAGGCTGGTAAACCCACGCTCTTCTGCAGTTTCCCGTACTCTGGCATTGGCGGATGGGACGTGCAGAACGCCGCGATGATCCGCAAGGGACAGAAGAACTACGCGTTCATGAGTTCGCTCGACTTCAACGACACGATCGGCGCGGCACGCGCGTTCGAGACGCTGAAGAACGGCACGGGCGAAGACTTCGTGAAGGCTGCGACTGAATACCGTCTTGCCCACACGCCGCCCGAGACCGGTATCACGCCCTGCGAGGGACCGCTTGAATGCCTCTCCCCCGAAGAGACGCTCGCCGCCGTGAAGGGCAAGAAGCTCCTCTCTGTCGAGGGCTACAACAAGAAGATCAAGGACAAGATTCTCAAGGACTTTGGCATCATCGTCGAGGATGTCAAGTTCGAGGAGCTGAACGCGGCGTGGGAGAAGGTGCCTGACGCGCTTGCGCGTGAGAAGGTCGCCGAGTGGAAGCGCACGGCGCGGAAGATCGTGGACGTCTCGGACGAGACGCTGTTCGGCTGCGCGAAGCAGTTCTACGGCATGAAGGAAGTCCTGAAGGCTCACGGCGCGGTGGCGATCTCCGTCAACTGCCTCGGCGGCTGCTACACCGGCAAACTCCACGCCTACCCGTGCCTCGGCTTCATGGAGCTTCAGGACCTTGGACTCTTCGGCACGTGCGAGAACGACATCCGTTCCACCGTGGCGATGGTCGTGTTCCACACGATGACGAAGGGACGCATGGGCTACATCTCCGACCCAGCGGTGGACTCCTCGCGCCGCGCGATGATTTTCGCGCACTGCGTCGCCACGCGCAAGTTCCTCGGTGTAGAAGGCGAGACCTCGCCCTACGAGATCGAGACGCACTCCGAGGACCGCATGGGCGCGTCCGTACGCTCCATCGCGCCGCTGAACTACCCGGTCACGACCGTGCAGTTCCATTTCACGGGCAACGGCGGCACGGGCTGCGTGCTCGTGCAGACGGGGCGCACGTTCTCGAACGACCCCGACGACCGCGCCTGCCGCACGAAGATGGTGGTGGAGGTGACAGGCGACTTCGAGCGGTCTTACAGGCTCTGGGACCTCTGGGGCTGGCACCGCGTCACGTTCCTCGGTGACTTCAAGAAGGACGTCGAGGCGCTTGCGAAGAAAATCGGCTACCGCGTAATTTACGAATCGTAAGATTGTGGTATTGCCTTTGTCGCCGCATTATTGTATAATGATAGGCGCTTTCCCGAATAAGCGGCCGGTATAGCGTAGTGGTAGCGCAGCGGTTTTGTAAACCGCTGGTCGGGGGTTCGAATCCCTCTGCCGGCTCCATCGAAAACCCTTGCAAACATTGGGCGAAACGCACTTAGGGCATGAAACGGAGACACATGAAATGACAGGTGCTGACAAAAACGCTGACACGAGAAGGCGGGCCGCCCTGCCCGGCACGCTGTGGGAGTCCCACGGCGCGTGGCACTGGCGAGTCGCGAATCCTGGCGAAAAAACAAGAAAAGACCACGTCCTCACAATGCCGTACACCGGCGAGAGAATACCCGCAAGTGCAAGCACCAGGTCGATTGCCGAGAGCGCGGCGTGGCGTCTGTGGGAGAACATGACAAGGCAGGCGGACGCGGGAATCGACGCGCCCGCGTTCACCGTGAACGACGTGATCGACAAGTGGGCCGCACACGCGGAGACGTACTACTCCGGCGGGTCGAAGGAGGCCGCCGACAGCGTTCGCGGCATGAGGCTCTTCCGCGAAATGTTCGGGACGCGCCCCGTCGAGACAATGACGCACCCCGACATGATAGAGTACCGCAACGCGCTCGCCGCGAAGGGGTACGTGCGCACCACCGTGAACAAGTACCTCGGTTTCGTCAAGCGCATGTTCGCGTGGGCCCTCGACGAGCGCATAATCTCCGCGCAGGTGAAGGCGGAGGCCACCGCGATCTCGCAGCTGAAGCGCGGACGCGGCAACGTGAAGGAGTGCAGCCCCGTGGCCGCCGTGCCGGACGCGGACGTGAAGAAGACGTGCGCGGAGCTGGCCGAGCCGCTCGCCGACATGGTGCGCGTCCAGCGGCTGTGCGGCGCGAGGCCGGACGAGATGTGCCAGCTCGCGTGGCCGCTCGTCGAGAGGCGCGGCAAGATCTGGGCGTACAGGCCGGGGAACCACAAGAACAAGCACCGCAACAAGCCGCGCGTGATCGTGTTCGGGCCGAAGGCGCAGGCCATACTCGCGAAGTACGAGGGCGACGGCTACGTGTTCTCGCCCAGGCAGACCGTCGGGCGCAGCGTGGGCGAGAAGTGGAAGGTCGAGGCGTACCAGCGAGCGATCTCCCGCGCCGCAGAGCGCGCGGACGTGCCGCACTGGCACCCGAACCAGCTGCGCCACACGTGCGCCACGGAGATACGCCGCCGCTTCGGCATCGACGCCGCAAGCGCGGTTCTCGGGCACACGCTTGGCCTGCGCATCACCGACCGCTACTCCTTCGAGGCGGCCGAGGACGAGATCATAAAGGCGGCGACGCCAGCCATGCTGAAAATGGGGTGAACGCCCGTTTTCAACCTCGCGCGCGCGTATATAAAAAACCAAGAAGAACACGTAGCATTTCCCAAATATACTTAAAGTATATTTGGGTAAATACTACTACGCGCGCGTACGCGCGAGGGAACGAAAACATATATATGTGTGTTGAAGAATCGCTTCTCGGCCTTGTACAGACAGGCTCTTCGCGTTCAACGTGTGCGGATTGAATCACCTTGAAAACCGCCGTCCAGATGGTCGGCCAGACAGCCGCCGGCCGGGCGCGTTTTTGAAAACGTTGAATTTCAAGACGGTGGATTTGAACGGGTTGGCGACCGAAAAAAACTTTTTCGGTGCGCTTGACCCCGGGGGCGGCGTCGTGGTACAATAGACGCCATGGAGAAACTAGAGGAGCAAACGATGAGCGACGAAATCCATAGCGACATGGATCCGTTCCGGTATATGGTGCGGCGTTTCATTGCCATTGATTCGCCGAACCTCATTGAGAACAGCAGCCCCGCGCACGCGAGAATTCTGCTCGAAGAAATGTTCGCGCACGCGAACAAGTCCGCCTATGTCTACTGCGGCCGCATCTCCAACACCGTATGGGGGGGCAAGGGCCTTGCCGACGCCGTGCGCGCGGCGATCTCGCGCGGAGTGGACGTGCGCTTCATCGTGCAGCATCCCGAAGACGTTCCGCCGGACTCTGTCGTGGCCGCCGCCCTTCGCGAGCACGGGGCCGACACGATCCATACGTCGCGCGAGTTCGCGCAGCTCGGTTCGCACTTCGCCGTGTTCGACGACAAGATGTACCGCTTCGAGAGGGATGACGGCGACAAGAAGGCAATCGCCTGCGTGAACGCCCCCGACACGGCCAGGCTGCTGCGCGAACTTGCGCAGGCAATGCTGAAGGTCGCATAGGAGGCCGTTGAGACAGGATGAGCCTTCCCGCGTTCAACTTCGTTGCCCATGCTTCAGATGTGGTTTGCGTCTCGATAGGCGCAAACCTTCTGCTGCCTGTCGCGCCTGCCATCATGAGCCGGTTCTTCAGCGGAATCGAGGTCGATCCGGACAAGATCATCGCAAACAACTTCAGCGAAGAACTGCGCTCATACATCAAGGACGACGACATACGGCGAATAGGGAAGAGAGCTGTCGCAATCAAGCGCCGCCAGGAAAAGGGAGAGAACTCACCGGGTCTGTTCTGGCGAGTGCTTGACGTCGTGTTTGCCTTGGTCGGCGTGTTCCTGCTCTGGTCCGGGTGGGTTGATTGTCCCGCAGTGGCCAAATGGTCGCCCCTGCTCTTTCTTCCGGTGCTGATTGCAGCCGGATGGCCGTTTCTTTGCTATATCTGCGCCATCGTGCGCCTGAAAGGGTGTATAAAGTACGCCGCATTTCGTGCTTGGTTCGGCAAGTTGTGCGACAAAAGCAATGTCGCCGACAACAACACGGAGATAGCCGATTTTGTCGCACGCGCCAAGCAATCTATCGCCGCGAAGAAGAACTGCAACGGAAGAAAACCGTCTGCGTCGTAGCGCGGGGCGCACCAAGCGCACCAAGCGCAAAAACGTGAAAATTCCCTCTTGCGCGGCGGGGCGAGGTGTGATATACTTTGTGTCGTTCCGAGGAATAATAGGAGTTGAGATACCTGTTCCTCGCACGGAACTAACGGCAATTCAACCGTTGCCCTGCCGGATGTCGGCCCGCGTCAACCGTTGGCGCGTATCTCAACCACATTCGGCGGGGCTTTTGTCTAAACTGCGAATGGAGTTGAGATACCATGAGCAAGAAAAACGCGGCGCGCGCCCGCTATACAAACGCGCAGAATACGGGCGACGGCTCCGCCGCCGTGCTCGACGGGAACAGCAACGGCGAGGTCGTCGTCTATCAGCCGACGGACGCCGCGAAGATAAATGTGCGGATGGACGGCGAGACCGTCTGGCTCACGCAAAAGCAAATGGCAGTGCTGTTTGGGTGCAACACGCCGAATATCAACACACACCTCAAGAACATATTCGATGATGGTGAACTAGACAGAAAATCAACTATTCAAGAATTTCAAATAGTTGACATCGAGGGGAAACGCACGGTGACGCGGACGGTGCGGTGCTACAACCTCGACGCGATAATCTCGGTCGGCTACCGGGTGAACTCGCGGCGCGGCGTCCAGTTCCGTCAGTGGGCGACGAGGACGCTGAAGGAGCGGCTTCTGCGCGGGTATGTGCTGAAGTCCGCGCCGCACATCCTCCCCTACGAGGAGGCGGACGCGGAGGCGGTGCGCCGCGCCCTGGAGTCGAACCTCCGGCGCGTCCTCGGGCGCGACGACCTCGGCGGGGTGGCCGCGTTCGTGGAGCGCTCGGTGGCGGAGGCGTGGCTCCGTCCCGTCGGGGCGGACATCGCGACGGCGCGGCTCCTGGGGACGGCTGGGCGGCTTCCGTGCGTGATCGCGCCGATGCCGTCGTTCCCCGGCGTGTGGCACCCGCTCCACGCCTTCGGGCTGATGTGCGTCGGCTCGGACGAGGCGCGGCGGGCGGTCCTGCTGGGGACGGGGGCCGTGTTCATGGTGCGGCGCGACTGCGTGACGGGCGCGGAGGCGTTCGTGGAGTACCGCAAGGGCGAGGAGGCGGCGACGGCGGACCTCGTGTTCCACGCGCTCGCCGGGGCGCAGGGGACGCAGGGCGCCCCGGCCGCCCTGCCCGCGCCCGCCGACGCGGCGCCGGTGCAGGCCGTGCGCGAGGCGGTGCGCGTGATCGAGGGCGAGATGGACCGCGTGGGGTGGGAGGCGGTGAACGCCTCGCTGCCGCCCTCCGCGCTCTGCGGCGACGACTACGCGAAGATCGCGGAGGAGTCGAAGGACGGCTCGCCGGAGTTCGCGTCCGTGTGCGGGGTGCGGATGGACCGCGTGATGCGCTACCGCGTGGCGCGGGCGGCCGGGACGGCGAACGTCACGCCGCTGCGGCTCGTTGGCGGGATCCTGCGCGGGTGCAAGGCGCACGAGCGGCTGCGGGAGACGCGGCGCGCGCTCCGTGCCTGGCATGCCAGCGTGTCGGGGAAGGGGGGGCGCGCGGTGAGCCGCCGCCCTCCGACGGACGAGGAGCGCCTGATCGCCGCGCTGGACGCCGTTCCGTTCACGGACGGCGACTGGCGCGAGGTGGAGGCGCTCTGCCGGAAGTGGCCTGACGGCGTGGACGTCGGGGGCGTAAGGCTCTCGGCGTACCACGCCGTGAAGGCGCGGAAGGCGGCGTGGGCGTACGGCATGGCCCCGGCGGGGTGGGCGCGGAACCTGCTCGCGGGGCGCATCGCCGTGGACTACGCGACGATGCGCGCGCGCCGCGTCAGGATGATGGAGGAGGGGACGGACAGGGCTACATGCCCATCTCCTTGAGAAACAGCGCCTGAAGCTCGCGGCGGCGCTTCCTGAACGCCTCAAGCCGTTCCTCCGGCCATTCGCGGGGAACGGCTTTTCCTTTCACGAACGCGAAGCCGTCCTCCATCTTGCGGAGGCGGCGTATCTCCGTCTCCAGGCCGTCCAGCCGCTGCCTGCCCTTGGCGACGAACGCGGCGTGGGGGAACTTCTCGACGTAGGCCCTGCGCTCCTCTGCGGACATCTCGCGGGCGTGCTTTTTGAGGTAGTCCGCGTTGGCCTCGTATTCCTTCCTGGCGTCGTTGTAGCGGCGGTCGTTGCCGTCCACGGCGCGCACGAAGTCGCGGGCGACGGGGACGTTGCGCACGTCGTACTTCTCGTCGCCGAACGCCATGGCGCAGACCGTTCCGGCGTTCATCACGTCGCGGAGGAGGTTCTTTCCGACGGCCTCGCCGGCCATCTTGATTATCTCCGGCGGGAGGTCGATGTAGCCGGTCTCGTGCCCCTCGGAGCGCGTGGCCTCGTTGAGCCACGCCGCCGCGTCCTTCGCCCATCCTGGCGTGGAGCGGCGGCCCTGCGCGGAGCGGGGCGTCCTGTCGCCGGGGAAGCCCTCGTTGTAGATGCTGCGCCCCGCGTGGTCGATGTTGAACGCGCCCTGCACGAGCGGCTGCGCGAGGGACGGCGCGGCCGTTCCGGCGAATGTGGCGGCATCGTCCGCGAACCTCCCGCTCTGGGACTGCATGTTCACGTCTCCGACTCCCGTGTAGTGGAAGAGCTGCGACAGGGCCTCCCAACCAAGTTCCTTCGCGGCGTCCTCCGGCTTCATCTTCCCCAGCATGACGCGTGCCGCGCAGTTCCCTGCGTACTTGATGTATGAGAACGGCCCGGCGTGGAACGGGACGCGGTACACCCTGCCTCCCCTGCGCACGTAGAGCGAGTTGGCGCGGGTGTACTCGGACACGTCCTTTCCCGCGCCCTCGCCCTTCGCCTCGCGCTCCTCGTCGTCGCCGTTCATCAGGGCTTCGAGCAGTCCCTCGGCGAGTCCGTAGCCGACGAATGCGGCGACGGTCTGCCAGCCGTATTTCGACTTGAAAATGCTCTTCAGCTGGCGGGCGGACGCGCCGAGCGTGGAGTTGGAGAACATCCACAGGCCGTTGGTGATGCCGGTGAAGTTTCCCTTCTCGTTGAAGTCAACTGTCGATTCGCGGCTCCAGAGCGCGGCCTTGTGGTCGGTCATGCCGTTCTCGCACTGCGTCCTGAACGCGGACACGCGCGTCAGCAGCTCGGCGTAGCGGTTCAGGACGTCAATCGGATACCAGACTTTCCCCAGCACCTTCCGGACGGATTTCAAAGGTGACGTTATTGCTGTTTTCACGGCGTTTATGATTGCCGCGCCTTTCGACCTGCCGCTTTTGGCGATCTCGGCGTCGATCTTCGCCGTGATCTCGCCGTAGCCCTCGGATGCGTAGCCCGCGATCAAGCCGCCGGACTGCTCGTAGCGCCTTATCCACTCGCCGCCGACGCCCTGCGGGATGTCGCCGGTGGCGATGTACCGCGTTATGGCGGGGGTGAGCGCGGCGGCGTTCTTCAGGTGCCGCGCGTAGGACGCCGAGCCCTTGACGATCCCGTGCTCGCCGATGTAGTTGCCGAACACGTCGATGTTGTCCGCCGCGAAGTTGCGCAGCGCGAACGTGGGCGCCCACTCGGTTGCGGTGGACGACCAGAAGCGCATTCCCCTCTTCCACAGCTTGCCCATGCTCTTGAGGTCGCGCCCGTTGACGGCGGCCTGCAACCGCTCGCCGCGCTCGCCCTCGGCGAACTCGATGTAGTGCGTCCGCCCTCCCTCCTTGAAGGCGAGGACGTTCTTTCGCCCGCCGTCGCCGTTCTTGCGGGATTCGCGGAAGCGCGGATCGTCCACAATCGCGGTCTTCGCCTTGTCGCCCGTGCGCCCGTCGCCGTCCGCGCCGGTCTTGTACTCTCCGGCGGAGAAGTCGTATGCGCTCTGCTTGCGGGCGCCCTTGAGTATCTTGCCGACGCCGGACTTCGCGTTGAGCCGCATCGCGTCGGCGACCATCTTGCGTATGCGGTTCTCGTTGCCGCGAGTGTGGGCGTCGATGAACTCGGAGAACATCCAGCCGACCACGTCGTCGGCGAGCGTCTTGCGGCCCTTCGCCTCCTTGAACTCGGCCTTTTCGAGGGCCTTGTCGCTGCCCCACTGCACGTAGTCGCCGGTCTCTGGATCGACGGCGGAGCGGAAGGGGACGTGGAACGGCTCGCGGTCGGCCATCCTCTGCGCGTCCTCTGCGGAGAGGAGCCCCGTTTCGACGCGGTACTGCAATCCCTCGCGCTGCATGTCGAGGAGGAAGTCCGAGATCTCGCGCAGGGCGTCGCCCTTGCCCGCGTCCTCGAACGCCTTGATCGTGCGCGCGGCCTCCGCGTCCGTCATGCCGGAGCCGTTCTCGCGCCCGAACTTCTCCAGGATCATGGCGTTGCGGTCCTTGGCGGCCTGGGCCTGCATGAACTCCACGACCTCCTCGTGCTTCACGCCGAGCTTCTTGAGCTTGCCGGTGTACTCCTTCAGGCGGCGGTTCGCGTCGTTGACGGCGGCCTGGTCGTATCCCTTCTGGAGCCGTGCGGCCTCGTAGAAGTCGGTGTCGTCGGCGAACGACGAGCCGCGCTTCGCCATCTCGTCGCGCAGCCACTTCAGGGGGCTGCGGTAGTCGTGGAGGTTGACGTCCCACTTCTCAGCGAAGGAGAGCGGCTTCGTCATGTCGATTGCGGGGCGCACGGACTTGCCGGGGGGATTGGCCTTGCCGACGGTGCCGCCCTCGGCGAACGCGCGGGCGAGGAAGTCCATGGCCTCCTGCGGGGTCTTGGAGTCTATCGCGTCGAGGTCGATGCGGTTGCCGCCCATCTTCGCGGCCATGTCCTTCCATGCGTCCTTCGCCGCGTCCCAGAACCGCCCGAGCCACGCGGCGTTCTCGCGCTTGGCCAGCTCGTCGCGTAGGGCCGCGCCGCCCCTGCCCCTGCCGCCCTCCGGGCCGCCCATGAAGTTGAACGCGCCCCACTCCTTCATGATGGTCTCCGGCGAGACTACGCCGTATGCGCGCATGATGCGCTTCTTGAGCCGTTCCGGGCAGTCGCGGGCGATGTCGTCCAGCGCCTTCGCGAGCTTGGGGCTGTTCGTCTTGGCCCAGTCCTGCACGGCGTGGAGCATCTCGTGGGCGAGCGTCTCCACGGTCGCGCCGGGGTTGAGGTGCACCTCCTTGAACTGCGGCGTGTACCATCCGAGGACTTCGCCGCTCTTCGGATCGACGATCATGCGTCGTATTATCTGCGTGCCCTCCGCAACATCTTCGCTCGCCCATGGCGGCGTGGCCGCGCGCTCCTCCGGCGACATGGCTTCACGCCGCGCAGCATTGCGTGCCTCAACCTCGCCGGCGAAACGGCTGTATCCATCCTCATTGCCGCTTGCGCCCGTCGCGAAGCCCTCGATGTGCTGCACTGCATGCTGTACCTCGTGGATTATCTTTCCGAATACGCTCCAAACCCTCCTGTCGTTCGCCAGGTCGCGGATTTTCGTCTCGTTGGTCCTGGCGATTCCTTTATCCTGCCGTTCGATCCACCACCTCGCGTACTCGCGCTCCTCCTCGACTGTGCCATGCTCGATGCCGAACGCATCCATGTCTGCGAATCTACGGCGGACGAACTCGTCCGAATCAAGCACTCTCTGGTAGGTGTCTCGAAGATCCCTTTCGTGTGACGGCATGTCCTTTAAGGAAACGAGGCCGGCGTCGAAGAGGACGATTTCGTTCTTGATACGGTTATACCATCCTCCAGTTTCGTCGTTATGCTCCGGCGAAAGGATGATCTTCGTGTCTTTCAGCTGCGGATACGCCTCGAACAGTTCGGGTGCGTCCAGTATCTTTCCGAGCGTCGTCTCGTTGTGTCCTTCGATGAGCGCAGCATAAAGCGCCCTTGCGTCCTTCATCTTGGTGGACGGCAGCTCGAAGCGCCACTTGCCATCCTTGGCACGCCACCAGCCTGTCTTGCGCCAGATTTCCTCGCGGTCCTTGCCGGCCTTTTCCAGCGCTTCGGCGTCTGCCGCTCCCTTTATGCCCATGTTCGACGCTCCGCCTACGCCGCCAATCATCTTCTGCGTTCCGTCGGGGTGGTCGGCCGTCCACTTCGCGGGATCCTCCACCTTGTCGTGGATCACGATGTTCATGTCGGGGAAGACGTTGCGGTAGAGGGGGACGGCGGCGCGGAGCTGCGCGGCGTCGTAGGCGCGTCGCGCGAAGGGCGTCGGGGCGCGTCCCTTCGATTTCGCCCACTTCACGAACGCGGGGTCGCGTAGCGCGGACGGGTTGCGGGCGGCGTTCTGCGGGTCTGGCGTCTTTTTCGTCTCTTGCGAATTTTCCGCGCCGCCCTTGACTTCGCCGCCGGGACGTGGTATCATATCGCCGCTTTCAGGGGAGTTGCCCTCCGCGTTATCCCCTTTAAGTGGACTGCGACTTGCGGAGTCATTCGCAGCCCCGTCATAGACCTTCCCCTCATCCGTGAGGAGGAGGTCTTTATTTTTCAGCCAGGAGAAAGTCAGGTCGCCAACGTGCGATGACAGCGGACCTATCGAAACGTTGTCGTTTACCAACTTCATGACGACGACGTTTGGGCGACCCTTCTTGTTCACGAACTTCTTAGCGAGGATTACGATGTCGTTTCCGTGTGCGTCTTTTTCGTGAAGGGCCACATCAAACGACTTGAACACCTCTGGAACGAGAGGGAGTGATTTTGCGCGAAGGGGATCCCATCCCTCCACGTCCGCTTCGGAAACCTCGCCATTGCGAACCATCTCAAACGCGCGGGCTATGTCTCCGTTCGCCTTTGCAATGCGTCCTTTCACGATCCTTGTGCCGTCGGCATTCCGCCCGCCCCTGCAAACTAGAGTTCCTATGTGTCCGGGCTTCACGGTGAACTCGCGGTGCCCGTACCCCGGAATGTCGAACGAGAACGTCTTGCCTACCATGTTTGCCTCGAACCATTCAAGTGCGGTCTTTGGCTTCCCGTCAGAAAGTCTTTGTGGAATGGGCGTGGGCGTGACACCCTTCACATATTCGCGAAGGGCTATTACGTTGTCCGGTTTGGAGAGGTCAGACTTGCCTTTCAGCGCGGTAGCCTCCGGCCTTGCCGCCGTCTCGCCGCCCATGCCGTCGAACTCGCCCTGCACAAGCTTTGCGCCCTTCGGCGCGGGGCGGAGCGGGCTTGCCGCGTCCGGCGAACCGAGCGCCTTTGCCGCCTGGACGGCTTCCTTGCCCTTGCCCTTGTTGACGGGCTTGGGGGCGGGGGCCGGCGGCGGCTCGCCGGCCATGAGGGCGTCTATCTCGTCCTCGGCTGCGATTCGCTTCTCGATTTTCGCGACCTCGCGCGGAAGGTCCTTGCGCCAGCGGTTGAGGTCTGGGAACTGGTCGGCGACGTATTCGGCGACTTTCTCCGCGAGGGCGTTCTCGTCCTTCAGCGCGAACCACTCCTCGAACCGCGTCCGCTCCGTCTGCGGGAGCTTTTCCCACGCGCCATCGCCCGAATAGCCGTCGAACACGGCCTTCGCGTCCGTCTCGCCGCGCTTCCATGCGCCCGCGATGTTCTTGAACAGGTCTTCGGTGCGCGCGTCGGCCATCGCGTCGTCGCGGGCGCGCGCGATCTCCTTTTTCAGCTCGTCCGCCCACTTGCGGCTTGTCATCGCCGTGTTGTCGCTGCGCTCCGGCGCTGTCAGAATGCGGCCCGTCATGGCGTCGATGACGAGCGGGTTGCCGGAGACGCGTCCCGTGGGCGCATCGGTCGTGCCTCCGCGCAGCGGCATGGCGACGATGGTGGTGTCCGCGTTTTTCGCGAGGATCGGCCTGTTCGGCGCGACGGCCCTGATCTCCGTGATGCCGTTCGCGCCCATCGCGTCCGCCACCTTGCGGAGGTAGGCGGGGTCCATCATGACACGCCCGCCGTCCGGGAGTTCGAGCGAGGCGTACACCGCGCCTTCGTGCCCTACGGCCTTTGCGAGGGACGCGGCCTTCTTGCAGGCGGCCGATACGGCGGCGGGGTCGGTCTCCAGCGTGTGGACGGGAAGATCGACGGCCTTTTTCCTCCACTTGCCCTTGCCCTCCACGTACTCTTCCGTGAATGTCCTGTACGTCTTGCCGTCGTAGTCCGGGATTACCTGCCGCCAGTTGGGGTAGGGCGCTTCGGGGTCGTCCTTTGCGTTCTTGTCGTAGCCGTGTTTCGTGGCGATCAAGACGCGCCCGTCTGTCGCGACGGCCACGCCTTCCTCGTGGTCGTGGTGGACGTGCATCAGCGTCTTGCGCGTGGGGTCGGTCGCCACGAAACCCTCAACGGCCTTCGCGGCCTTCTTCGGGTCGGCCTTGACGGTTTTCGGCTTCGTTATTCCGGGCTTGAATTGCTCTTGCCAAACGCGGTCGAAATCTGCTATACTGCCTTCCGACACCTCGAAGGTACCGGCGGCCAACGTCTCTGACGTGCTTAGCTTTGTCCCTTCGGGGTTTCGTTTTGCGTTCAGGCCCTTCAGCACGTCAACGTCCGTCACGCTCCCGGCCTTGTTGATCGTGAAAAGCACGTGGGCGTCCTCGCCGCCGATCTTGACCGCAGACATGCGGAAGCGCGTGCCGTCCGTGCCATGCTCCGGGAGTGCGAGCGAGCCGTCGAGCGTTTCGCCCAGGTGCTGGCTCACCGCCTCGTTGTCGGCCCTGTTGGGGCCGCGGAACCCGTGCGTGAACGTCTTTCTCGTCACCTTGAACGCGCCAGTGCCGTCCGTCGGCGTGTAGATGGTGGCGGTGGCGTCCTTCTTGCCGGTCTTGACGGTCTTCGCGTTCGGGGACGCGGCAAGGTTCCTGCGCCCCTCTTCGATGATTCGCCGCGAGTGCTCCGCAGGGGTTTCGCCAGCTTCCGCAGGCGACACGGGACTCGGCGTTTCCGGCTTGGGCTCTGGCGTGGCGGATTCGGGGGCTTCCGCTGGCTGTGGCGGCTCCGCCGGTTCCGGCGGCGTGGTTGTGCCTTCCGGCGGCGGAGCGCTCACAGGGGCGTTTTTCGGCGTTTCTGCGGGGGGCTCCGGCGGCGTGAGCGGCTGACCCTCGATTCCCACGTTGTCGCCCAGAAGCCCCTTCGCCGCCTCGTACACCAAGTCCGCCCTGCGCTTCGGGTCGTCAAGTTCCTTCGCGTCCTTGATTTTGGAAAGCACCCCCTGGCGGATGAGCGACGCCGTCTCCGTCATCTCGCCATTCTCTTCGACCTCCACGCCTATCCCGGCGATCTCCGTGTTCAGCGCGGCTGACTGCTCCGCGTCTGGAAGCCGCCTCTGCCACTCCTTGTAGGCGCGGTAGTCGCCAATCATCGCGTCCGCAAGCGCGTTTCTGTCCGTCTTGCTTGGCGCGACGTCCACGGGAATGCCCAAATCCTCCAGCATCTTTCGGCTAACGTCCTTGCCCTGCGACCGCGCCTCAAGAATCTTCTTGGCGGCTTCCGGGTTGTTGCACATGACGAGGGCGCGTCCCTCCGGCGCGTCAAGTGCGCGTCGCGCCGCCTCCGCGCCATCGCTTCTTGCGTCGTCCTCCCACTTTACGTCTATTATGCGTCTCTTCACCGCATGTACACCCGTGTTGACGAGGTGGAACGCCCCTCCTTCGAGGAACTGATCAATCCCCACCTCCGCCGTGCGGCGTATGTCGTAGGGGAGCACCGCGCTCACGTTGCCCTCCCTGTCGATGCCGACGTTCTGGTCCACCACGTCCTGTGCCATGCCGCCCGCGCCCATCGTTGCGCCTGTCTTGAGCGTATCGACCGTAAGTTTCTTCACCAGCGACTGCTTCACGGCGTCCGCCGCCTGTTTCTCCGCGCCGTTCCAAATGCCCTTAAAACCCTTCATCAGAAGGATGTTCTGCAAGGCGTCCACCGCGCCCGCGCCAAATGCAAGCGAGCTCGCGGCCGCGTCCGAAAAGCCGTTTCCCTTCGCGGCGTCGTACACCTGGTTCATGCGGTTCACGGCCCCAGCACTTAGCGTACTTGCGGCGTATGCCTGCCCTACGCCGGGAATGGCGGCTGGCAGGAACTCGCCCGTCACGCTCGCCACGCCCCTGCCTACGTCCGCCACCTTGTCCACCACGGCGTTGCCCGTCTTCGGGGCCATGTCCGTGGGTAGCGCCTGTCTGATGGCCTGCTGTCCCGCGCGGCCTTCTTCCACGAGCGCGTTGCCGACGGCGTTGTTGCCGATGAGGTGCCCCGTGGCTTCGGTGATTTTGCCGCTTCCGCTGCCTATGCCGCCGACGAACGAGTTTGCAACATCGTTGAAAAAGCCGTAGAGCCACGCGGAAGGACTGTCTTCCGCCGTTTCGCGTATGCCCTCCGCCGACAGCATGTTGCGGGTCAGCGCGGAGCCGAAACCCCTTGGCTGCAACTCCGACGGCACGGCGGCCTGCGCCGCGTCGCGCCTGCGCTGCCAGTCGGCCATCGCCTTTTCGTCCGCCTCCCTGTCCTTGGCGTACCTCTCGCCCTTGCGGTATTCGTCGGAGCGCAGGAACTTCGCAAGCTCCGGCACGGTGAAGTCGCGGGTGGAGCCGTCGGAGAAGGAGTAGCGGCGCATCGGCTGCGCGTCGGGCACATACTGCTTGAACTCCTCCGTCTCGTTTTCGGGAACGTCGTATGTCTTCCCGTTCTTCCCGAAGTGCGAGTTGACGCGCATGGCGTTCGGCACATACTGCTTGAACTCCTCCATCTCGTTCTCGGGAACGTCATAGTCCTTGCCGTTCTCGCCGCGCATGTGGAAAATCTGCTGCATGGGCTACCTCCTCATCCACCTCTTGTCTGCGTAGTCGGCTTTCTGCTCTGGCGTCGCGTCCGCTGGCGGAGGCTGGACCGGCGCGGGTTGCGCAGTACCTGCCGCCGTGGGTTGCGCCGTGGGCGTAGGAGCGGGACTCGTAGGTGCGGCGGGCTGCGGCGTCTCTGTTGTCTGCGGCGGGTACATCCTGTCGAGGATCTTCTGCGCCATGTCAAGCCGTTCGCTGATTGGGACGTCGATTTCATTTCCCACCGGATCCGCCGGGTCGACTTTCTTCGTCGGCACGTTCTTCAGCACGTCGTTGAGAGTGAGGCGCTTCTCGTTTTTCGCGTTCGGGTCCTGGAACGGCTCGAAGTCGCCCTTTGAGTTGATGTAGCCGCGCACGCCCCCGGCGGTCACGATGCGCTCGTCGAACGCCCTCTGCGCGTCCTTCTCGCGCGGCGTGGGAAGTGGCTTGATTCCGGCGCGGCGGATATACGCCTGCTGCTCAAGCTCCGCCATCTCGTCGTCCGAGAAGCGCCCGGACGCGCGCGCCTCCTCCAGCGCGTCGTTGATCGCGGCAAGCTCCATCTTCTGCTTCCGCGTGAGCTTGTAGTCGTACAGCTCCTGTTCCAGCTTCAGCCTGTTAGATTCCTGCTCCTCGCGCCACTTGCGATCCGCCTCCGTCTGGCTCTTCGTGAACTCCTGCGTTTTGTCCAGTTTCGCGGCGTCCGCGTCGATGCCCATCTGGGCGCGCTCCTTCGCGGCGGCGTTGTTCGCGTTCGCAACGTCCATCGCCTGTTTCAGCCTCGCGGCCTCCTGCGCGGCGTTCTCGCGCCTCGTTCCCTCCCAGTCGGTGACGCCGGGGGCGTGCGCCGCCGCGACGTGCGCCTGTATTCCGCCGGGGCTTATCGGGTGCGCCTGCGCCCCCGTGGTGCCTCCGCCGCGACCGCCGCTCCCGGAGCCCGCCGCGAACATCCGCGCCGTCTCCATCGACCTCCGCGCCCTGCCGGCGACGAGCGTCGCCGCTGCGGCCGGTGCCGCGTTCATTTCGTGCTTTACCTTGATTGCCATGATTCAGTTCCTTTCATGTTTCGGCCTTCCAGTTTCCGAAATCCGCCTCCCGTCAGCCGTCGTACAGAAGGTTGCCCGACGAGTCGCACAGCATCTTCCCCGCGCCGGCGCTCGAGTCCGAGCCCGTGCAGAGCAGCTTGCCGGTCGCCCTCCGGAAATACGCCACGCAACTCAAGTCACCGGTCGGCGTAAGCACATACGCAGGGCCGGGGAAAGTCCTGTCGCCGTATTGAGGACGAAACGTCCACCATTTGAAAGCGAAACCCGCATTTGGCGTTTCCCTGACCGTTGCGCTCCCGTTCCTTGGAACCCGCTTGCTGCTTATGGCCTCTCCGTCTATCGTTATCACGCCCCCGTTTGCTGGACTGGCCTCTACGGTAATCAACCAAGTTGCGTCGGGATCCTCGTCGGCGCGAACCAGTTTCATGTAGGCGATTACATTCAATGTGCCGCCGGTATAGGGAGGCTGGACATCTGGCACCTCGCATATTTCGTTGTTGATGAACACGCCAGTGATGTTAGAATAAACCCGGTCCGTCCATTCTGACCACGGATCTGTTGCGTCGTAGGTGTATTCCCAATGGTCGAGTGTCCGAGTGTACACCACGCCGCCAATCGTCCATTTCGGTTTGTTCTCCGGCGGTATGCCGTAGTCTGGGGGCCTGACAATGCTGTGATACGGTCTGTCATCCGCCACGAAAGACGGCTGACCCGCACTCCATGCACTATCAGGAATGCCGGGGTGTGAAACCTGCACCGCCTCCCAGTCGATGTTGGAAAACAGACTTATCTGCTTGCTCATCGTCAGTTACTCCCGTATGCGGTGTCGTGGGAAACGGCGGTGAATACGGTCGTCGGGCCTTCCGTCGTTTCGGCTCCAGTCTTGAGATTTTTCTTCGTCAAGGTCATCGTGAACTTGTGGCTGCTTTCATCGTAATTGAGAGCGACATTGATCACCACGTTTATATTGGGAAGTTCCGCAGAATCGCCCTTGTCGCCTTTAGGGCCTTGCGGTCCCGTTGCGCCCTGCAGTCCTCGCGGCCCTTGCGCGCCGGTTTCACCCGTGTCGCCCTTGTCGCCCGTGTCGCCCTTGTCGCCCTTGTCGCCTTTAGGGCCTTGCGGTCCCGTTGCGCCCTGCAGTCCTCGCGGCCCTTGCGCGCCGTCCTCACCGTCCTCCCCTGGATCGCCCTTGTCGCCCTTGTCGCCTTTCGGGCCTTGCGGTCCCGTTGCGCCTGGCGCGCCGTCCTTGCCGTCCTTGCCGTCCGCGCCGGGGTCGCCCTTCTCCCCTCTGGGGATGCCGAACGCGAACGCAAACACCTTCGCCGTGTTCGCGCCGCTTGCCGTCACCTCCACAGTCGGCTGCGCCGTGCTGGAAAGCGACGTCGCCGTCGCCGTCGGCGTGCCGAACCCCGCCGCCGCGCCGGGGTCGCCCTTCTGGACCGTGGCGGCAATGACCTTCGTGCCGTCGCTGCCGTCGGTGATCGAGATGTTGCTTCCGGCAGTGAAGTGGGAGTTCACCCAGCCCGTAGTGACGACGGACCTCGACGACGTGTCCACGCTTTGCGTGGGTGTTTTGTCCAGCACCACGTCGTTGGCCGCTGCCGCACGCAGGACGACCCGCCCTTCGGAACCATCTGCGCGGAGGTACAGGTTTTTGGACGGCGAATCAACGCCCGGACCCACCGTGACGTGCCCGCCGTACGCGGCCGTGCCCAGCGATACGCTTCCGCTTGTCGAATTGCACGTGAGGTACGCCATCGGCAGGCCGAAGCCCGATCCCTGCCCCTCCGTCCCCGGCTTGTAGAAGTTCAGCCACATGTCGTAGCTGTCTGATACCGGGCGGAGCTGGATGGCGTTGGAGGAGTAAACCGCTTTCCCCGTGACGCCAGACGCGACAGCCTCCACGTTGATCGGCTTGGTGAAAGTCTTGTCTCCCGTCACCGTCTGCGCGGTGGCGATGGTGACGTAGCCAGTGAGCTGGCTCGGAGTGACGTAGTTGTGGGTATGGTCCCCCCGTGCCGCCACGTCGTGGCCGGTTCCCACGGGGACGGCTATCGTAATCGTGTCGCCGGTTTGCGATGTCGGGCTTGCCACGTTGACGGGGACGTGCCCCGTGTCGCTCTGTCCGCCCACGAGCTTGACCGCGCCCTTGACCTTGACGGGATTCTGCCCCTCGCCCTGCAACGACAGCACCGCGTCCGTCTTGCGCAGGAACTTGTCGTTCACCCACCCCATCGCGGCCACGGCCTTCAGCGTTGTTTGCACGGCGTCCGTGTTGACGGCGTTCAGCTCCACCCCGTTGCCGGCCTTTGCTGACAGGAGGATTTTGCTGCCCTTCCCTGTGGCCAGCAGTGAGATGTTCTTGTTGGCGTTGCCGACCGACAAGACGAGATTCCCGCCGCCGTTGGCGTTGGTGCCCAGCTCCATGGTCCCGGACTCGTAATAGCAGATGAGAAACGCCATGTACGTGCCGAGGTCGGGCTTTGTGAGGTCGCTGGTCTTGTAGAACGACAGCCCCATGTTCCCCGTGTCCCCGCCGCTCTGGAGCTGGATGTAGTTCGCCCTGTACACGCCATGCCACGCCGCATTGTCGGATGGCACGACCTCAATCTTTTCCCTGAATATCTTTTCCCCAGCCACGGTCTGGTCGTTCACCGTGTCAACGACGGTATTCGGCAGCTTATGAACATGGTCCGCACGCGCTGCCGCGTTGGACGTGCCTGCCAACGCCCGGCCCGGTGTCGAACGGGAATGGTCGAGCACCGGCGTCTCGGGCGCACTGTTGGATAGTGGGGTTGCAGACGCGGGACTGCCGTCCACGCCATCGTACACATCGACGACTTCGGTGTCGGTGACGACGCCGCCGGACTTCGCCTTGAACGTTATCCTCGTGCCCGTGTGTCCACTTGAGACAGGCGCACTCGTCTTGTCAATCTCGACCGTCGCGTCCTTGCCGTCCGAGACCGTCTGCGTCGTCGTGCCGTTCTTGTCGGTGATTATTATCGTCGCCGTCTTGCCGCTTTTCGTCACCGAGGCCGTGGGCGACACGCCATCCATTACGTCGAACGAGTCCGCCGTGCCCGTCTCCGGCGTAATCGTCACGGTGCGTCCGCCGGTAATGGACGTATGTGAAACCGTTATCGAATTGGCAGGTCCCGGCACTGTGCTGTCCGCGCCGTCCGTGCCGTCCTTTGCCGTTACGTTGAAACTTGCCGTGGTGTTGTTCGTGAGCGTGACCGTGACGGGCGTCGTCGTATAGCCACCGCTCGACGTGGGCGTTCCGCTGGAGACGTTCGATATGCCCACGCCCTGCGGCCCCGGCACGGTGCTGTCCGCGCCATCTGCGCCACGCGGTATCTTGAAGTTCAGTATTGCCGCACTGGTTGTACCGCTGTTCGTGACTTCCGCGTTCTCCGTTGACGCCACCGTAGTCGTGGTGCCTACCGTGACCGTCGCCGCCGCCGCGTTGTTTCCATCTAGGCCGTTGATTACATTGATTTCCGTCGGCTGTCCATCGGGCTGGCCGTCCTTTGTGGGCTGAAACGTGAGTGTCGTGCCACCGTTGGGATGGTCGGTGTCGGGGTTTATGGGCGTAGTCGTGACGGTTATGCCTGCGTCTGCGCCATCATCCCCGTCATCGCCGTCATCGCCGTTCCATACCGTCACCTCCGTAGGCTGGCCGTCATCCTCGCCGTCCTTCTTCGGCTGCAAAACAATGGTTGTTCCGCCGTTCGGGTGAAGCCCTCCGGGATCCGCTGGCGTTGTGGTGGACATCTCAAGTCCCGCGTCCGCTCCGTCCGCGCCGTTGTACAACGCCGCCGTTACGGCGGGATTACGGGAGTCTGCCTTGCCATTCACCTTTGGCGTGAAAGTGAGCTGGACGCCTGCCGGGTGTTCGCCTTCGGGATCTGTCGCAGATGTCGCGGGAATGTCCTCCTTGCTCACGGCGATGCTTGCGTCGTCGCCGTCCGCGCTCTTGCCTATCACAAGCGAACCGACAACCTTCTGCACGACGCCATCGTCTCCAATGTCTGCTATCTCTATGTAGAGGTCGTGTTCGCCGGGTTCGTCCGCCGCCGTGACGATCTCCGCCTCCGCGTCATGGTGCCCGCCCTCCGTCTCGCCAGTTACCGGCTCTTCGTCGTATGGCAGCGTGACGTGGAGGTACACGGGGCCGTAGTTATGGCCGTCGGGGAGTTCGTACCATGCAGACATGTCCTGCACGGCGTTGAGCTCCGTGGTGAAGTCGGGCTGCTCGTCCGCGACGTAGAGGATGTTCGGGGGAAGGTAGATGCCGTACTTCTCGTTCCCCGCGCTGTCGGAAGACACCATCTTCACGGCGAACGGGTAGTCGGGCGCGTCCGCCGCGCCGTCGGCGGGAATCAATATCGTGCCGATTTCCTTCTTCTCCTCGGCGGACACCCCGCCAGCCCTGCGTCCGCTGGAGAACCGCAGATCGCGCGTGAACTGGTAGAGCGTGTAAACGCCGTCCTCGCCGCCTGTCAGCGCGATGCGCGAGGCCACGGGCACGTCGAAGCCCTGCCCGTCAAAGCCCTGTACGCTATCGCCGTCCGGCGTCTCGTCGCTTGCGTCGTTCACGGAGCCGTCATGCCCCACGCGGCGTCCGCCGCCGGCAAGCGGGTCTATCTCGTCAAGCGTGTGGTAGCCCTTCACGCCATTAACCGAGCCGTACACCTTCTTGCCCGGCACCGTGGGGTCGTTCTCCTCGCCTTTCAGTGCAAGCCCGCTGCGCGTGTTCACCACGGCGGAGCCGGGCATGGTGTCGGGCGCGGCGTTCGGCTGCGGCTGCGCCGCTCCGGGCGCAGGCAACTGCGGCGTGACGCGCTGGCGCGGGGTACGCGCCGCCGCGCCGAACTGCGCCTTGAAGTCCTCCAGCGAGTTTACGTCGAGGTTCCGCTTGCGTCCCCTGCCGTCCGTGTATGTAACGCCGCCGATGCCCATTCAAGCCTCCTACTGCGATATGTTCGCGGCGGGCGCACCCTCCGCGTAGCCGAGCTTCTCGGACACGGTGACGAGCGATTCCAGCGAGGGGTGGTCGTCGTCGCGGCGCTCCATGAAGTCGAGCATCCACTTGAACACGGTGTTACGAAGCTCCGTCGGGCCGACGAGCATCTTCTGCATCGCCTCGATGATGCGTATCTCGCAGTCGAGGAGCTGCTTGCCGATGTCCGCCGTGATGGACGCGATCTTGCCGTACACGTCCACCTTCAACGTCACCATTTCATCCTTGAGGTCGTTCAGGGCCTTCTGCCGGTCGCGCTCGATACCGCTTGCCGTAGTGGGCCAGACGGTGGAGTTGTACGTCCCCGCCGTTATCATCTTCGACTGCGCCTCGGAGAGAAGGGCGTCGTACCTGTCGTTGATTTCCTGCGTGCGGCTTGCCATCCAGTCCTCGGGCAGGTCGCCAAGCGCGTTGCGGTAGTTCTCCAGCGCCTCCCTTACCGCGTCCACCACCATTTCCGCAAGCGGCTTGAAGTCGTCGGGCGAAAGCGCGGAGAACACGTTGTTCGCCTCGCTCTCCGTCCGCGCAAGCATGAGCGCGTAGAGCGACACTATCTCGTCGTAGCGGTCGGAGTTGACCTGCCGCCCCTCGTTGTAGGCGTCGGTGAAGGACTCCACCATGTCCTGAAGCACCTGCTCCGCCTGTATGCGCCTGCGCTGGAGGCGCACCTTGAAGCACGAGTACCAGTACGGAGCGCCGCCGTTCGTGCTGGAGGTGAAGGACGTGCCCTGACTGGATGCGTCCGCGTTGCCGTCCACGGTGCCGACGGAGGGAGTGGGCACCACGGTGGTGTGCGACGACTTCATGCCGTTGTCAGTACCACCCGCACCCTCCGCCAGCGTATAGTGGTTGATTTCCTTGTTGCCCTGCGGCGTGTTTGTGGCCCTGGAGTGCGTGTTGGAGATTGCGGAGTTGGTGGTCTGCGCAGTCGCGGTGGCCGTGCTCGTCCACTCGCCGCCCTCTGCGGACGCCATGTAGTCGGTGATGTACCAGCCGTTTGCGAGAAGGTACGTCACCACGTCGCGCGAGAGCTTCACCTCCTGCGCGGGACGCCCCACGGTGTCGCCAACCTCAACCTCCATCGTCTCGGTGGCGAACCACCGCGAAACCTGCATCGCGGCCTGCGGCGTTGGCGTGTAGGACGCGGCCTGCACCGCTATCGGGTCAAGTATCGGTGTTGCGGAACTGCTCATGGCCTAAGCCTCCCTGTATGGCGGCAAACGGCGCGCATTGCCTCAAACGCCCACTTGCCTGTGCTTGAAAGAACTACTATCGCCCACGCGCCGCGTTTTCGCGGACGCCACACGGGGTTCCATCCCGCCGGAAGCGTGTACGCCACGCCCCCGACGCCGTTCACGGCGTTGCGCGTGGCGGCTTCTGCGGAGTGCCCCGTGTAGATCGTGGCGGTCACGTCTGCGGAGCCCTCGGCAAAGGTGGCGTGAAGCTCCGCGATGAATCCGTCAACGTCGTCCGACGCGGAGACGCGGAGCGGCCCGAACGCGATCTGCGAAGGAAGCTCGCACGGGACGGAATCGTCGAATTGATGCCACGAGCCTCCGTACTTGAAAGCAATCGCGCCGTCGTAAGTTCCGACGGCCTGCGGCACGTCCGCGTCGAACGGGAGCGCGATGGGCCAGAAGGCCGGGTTCTGCGTTCCCATGCCGACATCGACGAGGTACGAGCCGTGGCTTGAAAACGAATAGCAGCAGTTCTCCTTCGCGTCGAAGCCGAGTATCGTCTCGGGGTCGGTCGGGAAGAAAGGAAGCCCGCCGCTCTGGAACGTTGGCATTTCGCCGTAGGTCAGCGAGACGAATCCACGGTGCGACACGAAGAGAAGCCTGCGGTTTGCGTTGCACCACGCATTGGGGCCGACGACGCCGTACTCACGCGAGACGAGCTGCATGTCGCCGTTGGCGGGATCGCCAAGGAGCCGCCACATCGTGTGCTGCGTTGCGACGTATAGCGTGCCGTTGTCGATGGGCATGATCGCCGTGATCGTCTCGCCGCGCTCCCCCGCGAACGCGAGGTTGCCGGCGCAGGCGCGGGAAATGTCCGCGTAGTCCGCGCCGTAGTCCCAGTCGCGGTGCTTCCCAACGCGGGAGCAGAACCAGTCCGCGCCGCTTGCGGCGAACACGCGGTCGCGGTATCTCGACACCACGGACGCCGCCACGGGTGCGTCGCCCACGTCTGCGGACGGCGCGTCGTAGGCGGGGTGGAAGTCGCGCACCTCGGCCTGATGCGCAATGGGTATGGCCGCAACGCCGGGGCGAGAGCCGCCGCGTTCGCGGCTCTCAATCGGGCCGCGAGTGCATACGTTCAGCGCGAACGGCGATGCGTACGTGCGCTGGCTGTCCGGCGCGGCGTCATGGTAGGCGGATGATTGCTCAACGCCGCGCACGGGCCAGTAGATTTGCTTGGCAACCGTGCGCATACGTCTTACCAGTTGCCGCCGCCGTCGCGTGCGCTTTCGCAGTCAGCCTGCGTCGAAGTCTGCCACGACGAGTTGAGGACGTGCCCCAGCAGCTCCTCGTCGAGGACGAGGTTCGTCGCGGAGGTCGCGGCGGCTGCGGTGGCGCTCTTCGTCGCGTCCACGTTGAAGTAGAAGACGTAATCGACGGGCGAGCCGCCGCTGTTCTCCGCCTTGCGGAATGTGAGCGTGTACGCGCCGTCGCCGTAAACGTCCGCGTCCAGCACGGTCTTGAAGAGGTAGCCGCGCATCGACGCAGTTTTCCACGCCGTGCCGTTCGCCGCCGAGCGTAGTTGTGATGCGGTGATCATTGGCGCGTCTCCTTACAGGCCGTGGACGCCGGTGGTCTTGTTGGCGTGTGTGGTGATCGCCGTCTCGATTGCCGTCTTGATCGCGCCGTCCGACGCCGTGATGGCGTTCTGGATCGCGGCGGCGATAGCCGCCTCCACGTAGGGTTTCACGAGTCTGACCGCATCTGCGTTAGCTTCCATGGTTGCCTCCTTCACCACGTCTTTCCGTGGTAGGTGATTTTGAGTCCGCCCATAAGGGAAGGTCGGCAGGTCGGCGGCGGAACGTAGTCCGGCCTGTCGCCCATGTATCCGTAGTCCGCGCCGGACCGTCCCCGGTCCTTCGCGATCATGGAAATCAGAAGGTTGCGGAAGTTCTCCGTGTGGAGCCCCGCCTCGTCGTTCACGCGCTGCTCGGCGGATGCCAGGCACGACTCCGTGACAAGCTCCGCGAACGCCGGGCCGCCGAGCGGGAAGGGCTTCTCGTCCGATATGCGGCCCGTGTCCGCCTCGCCGTAGAACGTCAGCTGGTACGCCTTGTCCGGCGTGGGGTCGAGCATCATCTGGACGTACTGGCCCTTCGTGCCGAAGGTGTGCTTGAACGAGAACGCCGCGCAGCGCGGGGCGCCTGTCTCGTGCCTTCCGCGCCGCATGAGCACGGTGCTGATCGGAACTACCACGATGGGGCGCTTGCGCATGTCCTCGCCGCCGAAGTATATCTCGCCGCGCACCTTGCCGAAGCCGTCCGCCATGCGGTAGTCCGCGACGCCCGGCTCGGTCTGCACGGAGCAGGCCATGCGGAGGAACGACCATTCGTATGTCTCGTCAACGCCCTCCATCTTTGGAGGGTAGTAGAAATTGCGTATGCCGGACTGGATGCACGAGTCTACCTCCGCTTCCTGCGCGTCGGAGAGGTCCGTCGGGTCGTAGCCGAGGAAACGCGCCACGACGCCTTTCAGCTCCGCGTAGTTCGCGGCGAGTGATTCGCCGTCAACCGTGACCGCCTCGCCGTCGCAGGCGCACCAGTCGAGCCGGTATCCTGCCTTGGGTATCGGCGCGGAGAACGACGCGGAGAAGCCGTCTTCGGTCGGCGTGCCGCACAGCGTGGCGGTGACGTACGGCGCGTCCGCGTCCGGCTGGCGCAGCGACACGACCACCTGCGCCGGGGTGAACGGCAGGGCGAGGCCGGAAACGTCCTTTTCGAGGATTCCCGCCTCAAGCGCGATTGAGCCGCTCACGAAGAAGGCCATGCTAGGCTTCCTCCTTCTTGCCGCGCATGAACATGTCGTGGAGCATCGTGCAGCACACGATGGCGTCGAGCGAGAGCGGCGAAGGGCGCACGGCGTCCTGCCTGCGCTTCCATTCGGCGAGAAGGGCGGTGAGTTCCTTGGTCTCCTTCACGCCCATTGCCTTGAGCTTTTCCTGTACGAGTTCGTCCATGTCTTTGCCTTTCTGAAAGAGCCCCGCCGCCCGTCCAAACAGGGGTGAAAGGCGGGGGCGGGGCGGGGGGGTGGGGGCGGATATATTAGCTTTCTGCGGCACCCGCGTTGTACGAGCCGTCGCAGAGGTCGGCCTGCACGAGACCGGCGGCAGTCACCGTCTGGCGGATGACCGCGCAGCCGATGTTGACCGCCGTGAGTGCGGTGTTGACCTCCTTGAACTGCTTGCTGCCGACGGTCGCCTTGTAGCAGAACTGCGCACGGTCGCCAGCGTCGATTGCCGCCGCGATGCGGATGCGCACGCCGCGGCTGCCAGGCAGGGCGATCTCGATGAGACGCCCGTTGCCGGGGTCGGCTGCGGGGTAGCTGCGGGTGGCGACACCGGCGAAGATCTCGCCGCTCGCCGTCGGGCGCTTCACCTGGTTGTGGCGAAGTCCGTTAGGGGCCGTGAGGGTGCCGTTCATCACGTCGTACACGAAGGGCTCGCCCTCCAGCACGGCGTCGGAACCGGCGTAGTAAACGGCTTTGGTGATGGCGTCCGCCTGGGTGTAGGGGGCGTTCACGCTTCTGTCAACTGCCATGTTGTCACTTCCTTTCTTGGATTAGGACAGGGCCTTGTGGAACACGGCCTGCTTGCGCAGGTTCGTGCAGATCATGTTGGTGCCCGCGTCGAGGAACACGGCGCGCACGTTGTGCTTGCCGGGAACGGTCTGCGGGGACGAGACGTGCTGCTGCCAGCCTTCCATCACGCCGAGCGCGAGGTACTTCCAGTCGAGCATGTAGATCGGGTCCGTCGAGTCGTCGTCGAGGTAGGGCGCGTAGACGATGGGGTGCGACTTGAAGAGCGTCTTGCCGTCCTTGCTGGCGAGGTCGTTGCCGAGGTTCATGTTCTGCGATTCTAGGATTTCCTCGAACACGTGGATCACGTTGTCGCCGCAGTAGATGCCGTTGCCGGTGTTGCCGAGCGTCGGCTCCGCGTGGCTGATGGGCGAGCGGAACTGCGTCTTGCGGACGGCGCGGCGCATCTTGCGCACGAGGTCCTCCTTGGAGACGGCGGCGTACTGGCACGCCCAGTTGGCCCAGCGCGGGAACGCGGAGGACGAGATTCCGGCGCGGCCCTCGGAGAATCCCGTGGGATTCTTGCCGTCGAATCCGCCGTTCGGGTTCAGCGCGGCGTCCGCGTTGGACTGCTTCGTGACCCAGTAGGCCACGCCGTAGGGCGTCTTCTTGTCGGTGGCGTCCTCGGGCTTGCCCCAGAGGGCTGGCTCCATGAGCTCGTAGAACGACGTGAGCATACGGAGGTACTTCGTGCGCACGTAGTTGACGATCTCGATGGCCGGGCGCTGGAAGATCTTCTCGCGCACGTCGAAGACGTAGTTGGCGTCCACGAAACGAGGCCCAACCTTGCCCTTGGTGGTGGCGTCGTTGAGCGTCGCGCCGTCGTTGTCGTACAGGCTCGTGAAACGAGCGGAGTGGTTGTGGTCGGTCACGGCGTCGAACTCCCAGTCGAGGCCTCCGGCGAACACCTTCTGGTGTTTCTTCCAGAGTTCCCTGACGGCAACGTAGTCCGTCAGGTCCGTCATGAGGTTCAGGAACGCGCCGCGCTTGATGAGGTTGACCTGCGTGAGGTTCACGAGGTCCACGATTTCGTCTGCGGTAAGCATTTTTCGCTTTCCTTTCGGTTAGATGTTGAACTTGGAGGACACGATGCCGGCCACCTCGGCCAGCGCGTCTTCCTCCGTCTTTTCCTTGCGCGTGCCGGAGACGCCTCCTGGCTTGGCGATGCGGAGCGACTTGCGCTCCTCAAGCGCCTTCGCCTTTTCGGCCTCCTTCGCGGCGTTTTGCGCCTCCTCGGACTTGCCTACGCGCTCGCGGAGGGAATTGTTCTCCTCCCTGAGCGACTTCAGCGCGTCTCCCATCTTCCGAACGGCGGCACTGAGCTTGACCAGCTTCGGGTCGAACTCCTCGCCTTCGGTTAGTTCCGGGATGTCGAAGTCGGCGGAATCTCCGTCGCCGTCCTTCGGCGTTTCCACGTTGTCCTTGGAAATCGTCTTGTCGCCGCCGTCGGGCGGTGGCTGGTTCTTCGCCTCAAGGGCGGCGCACACGCGCTCGAACACGCCCTTGTCGGTGAACGCCCTCGCGTCCGCCACGGAGAGTCCGGCCTTGACGGCCCTCTCGATCTCCGCGTCGCCAACGGTGAAAGCCCCGTCGCCGTCGCCCTTGTTCTCGGGCGGCGTCTCTTCCTTCGGCTGCGTCTCCGCAACCTCGCCGGTAGGCGTCTTGGCCTTCTCCGGCTTGTCTGTGCTTGCATCTGCTGGCATTTCTTCGACGGCCTTTGTTACTTGCGCCGCTATTGTATCATATTCCGCGCCGTCTGTGCTAGCACTTTCTGCTTTTTTCTGTGGATTTTTCGCTTCCATTCGGTTTTCCTCGTTTGGGGTTAGAAAAATGAAGCCTTGTCGTGGAGTCCGCGCGCCTTCAGGGCCTTGCGGCGGTGCGCGGCGTCCCTGTAGATCGGGTTGCCGTCGGCGGATACCTCCGTCGGGACGCCTTTCTTGGCGAGGTAGTCCCGCAGCTCGCCCGCCTGGTCGGGGGCGACGCCGGATGCGTAGCACTCAAGCGGCCATCCCTTCGAGGCCGGGACGCCCACGGCCTCCGCCGCGAAGTCCCGGACGTAGGTGCGCCCGTTGAGCCGTATGCGCTTGGGGTGATGGCTTGCGGGAAACCAGCGGGATATCGTCTCCCTGCCGTCGGTGTAGCAGTAAACCGGCATCAGGTCATGCTCCTTCCCGGCGAGAGGCTGGCAAGTTCGGCAGGCTGCGGGTTCCCGCCCATCGCAAGCTGCATTATCACGGCGTCGCGTCCCTGCCGCGTCGCGCCCGGACGGTTCACGCGCTCGTAGGTGCGGCGCGTGACGGGGGCCTTGGTCGATACGTACTCCGGCTGCGGGCTTCCGCCTGCGGGCTGGCGTTCGTCGGCCGCCGCGTCCGCGAACACCACGAACTCCGAAATCTCCGAGAGGTTCGCGTTGCGGGCCACGTAGTCGAGGACGGCGCGGAAGTCGATGAACGCGCCCTGCGCCTCCAGCTGCGGGAGCATCGGAAGAATGACGCGCTCGTACACGTTGAGGAACTTCTCCATGCGCGTGGAAGGGGAGTCGTCCTGCATCGAGAACACGTCGATATCAAGGTTGTAGTCGAGGAAGTCGCCGTCGCGCGTCTCGGGCGTCCACTGGCGCGTGACGGAGAGGGACGGCACGGAGGCCGAGGCGCTCTTCACGATTGTGCGTTCGCGCACGGGGTCGGTCCACATGTACCACGCGAGGCGCTTGAATATCGCCTTGGCGAAGTCCACTGTCGCGTCGCTCATGGCGCGTATGCGCACGGACGACGCCTCGCTGATGAGCTTCTCCTGCGTGGCCGTGTTGGCCTGCGGGGAAAGGCCGCCGAGCGAGTCGAGGTTCCCCGCGAGGGCGGAGTGGATGTCGCGCACCTGCAAGGCGAACGCGAGGTTGCCGCCGTCCACGCCGCCGAGCGCGATCTGCTCCGGCTTCGCGCCGTTGTAGCGGAAGCCCTCGCCGTCAGACGCCTTCTTGAGCCGGGCGATGTCCTCGTCGTTGCCGCCCTGGAACGCGGAGACGGTCTTCTTGGCGACGGCCTGGCGCGCGAGCTTGCGGAAAAGCGTGTTCTCAAGCTCGTGGAGGTCCTTCCACACGGCCACGGGCGGCAACGGCATGAGATTGCCAGGCACGTCCGAGAACCACAGGCGGATGTACGGGGAACCCTCCGGCCCGTCCCACGGCTCGTCGCGGAGGACGCGCTGCGAAGAGACGGCGTAAGTGACCATGCGGCCCTCGCGGACAAGGTACACGTCGCGCAGCAGAACGCGCTCGTGGAGCGGGCTGCCGTGCTCGTGCACCGTGAGGGAGCGCGCCTGAACCTGTCCGTCCTGCGACTCGCCCGAATACTCGTCGGAGTCGAGGGTGACGCCGTAGAGGTCGCGTATCTGCTCGGTGTCCATCCAGTACTCGTTGCCCTCGTACTGGACCTCCTCCCACGAGCGGGCGGACATGTCGCAGAAGTAGTCGTCGAGCTGGACGATCGAGACGAAAGGCTCGTCGCCGATCTTCGCGTTCTCGTTCGTCGCGCCGATGCCGACCTTGACGATGCCTATCGAGAAGATGGCCTCCACGACGGCGCGGCGCAGCGTCGCGGAGAGGCCGATCTCGCCGGGTATCTGGTTGAGCGCGATCTCCATGTCGGCGGCGAACGGGCGGAGGGACGGCACGTCCGTCTTGACGAGGCACTTTGGCGAACGCGCCGCGAGCAGCCGCACGTAGATCGTGACGGCGAGCTCGATGAGGTTCACCGGCGTGGCCGGACACGCGCTGTCCTTCACGTAGTGCGAGCCGCAGAAGTCCTGAATCGCCGCCACGCGCTCCTGTCGCGGCTTCTCAAGCATCTGCGCCGACCATTCAATCGACTCGTGTAACTTCGTTATGTCCATGTCAGTTTACTTTTCGTGGGTCTCCCTGTTTTCGTCGTTGGTCGTCATGCCGCCGCCTCCGGTCCTACTTGACGGTGCAGTCGGTGCAGTTCCCGGCGGCGTCGCAGCTGATGCACGTCGTGCCGTCGGAGACTTGCGTCGAGCCGTCCGACAGCTTGCTGACCGTTGCCTTCGCCGTGTCGCCGCCCTTGTCAATGAACATCTGGTACGCCTTCGGGCCTATGGCCTTTGCAAGAAGCGCGGCGTCGGTCGGTTTTATCACGTCAAGGACGGTGATTCCCTTCGGCGCCTCGGCGTTGATCTTTGCGACAGCCGGCGCGACCTCCTTGAATGCCTCGCAGATCGTCTTCACGACATCCGACGCGCTTCCGGTCGAGTTCGTCCCTACGATGAACAGGTCGAGTTCGTGCGTCTTGGTCGAGGGGGAGAGCCAGGCGGTGTCTTCGCGGTAGTGGGCCGCGAACGCCTCCCGCTCGCCCGGGATGGACGTGATGCGGCCCGTTCCGATCGCAAGCTGCTCCGAATAGCCGTTGACGTACATGCCTTTCAACTCGATGTCACGCACCTTTCCGGGCGTTCCGCATCCAGTCATCATCGCCGCCGCACCCGCGACCAGCGTCATCATCATCAGTTTTTTCATTTTTACTCCTTTGTTTCCCCGGCGGAATTGCCGGAAACCTTCTTTTCGTGGCGCTCCATCGCCTGGATCCACGCCGTCCAGCCGCAGTCGCCGCACACAAACCAGTAGAGCAGCTTCGCGACGTGGTACGCGATATACCGGCGCGGGTTGTACCAGGCGTACTTCCGCGCCGCAAGCTTGCGGCAGTTCGCCAGAAATTCGTAGTTCGCGTAGTTGAACGAGCGGCGGGTTCCGTCCGAGTATTCGTTGCGCAGGTCGTGTATGAGCGCGGCCGGCGCGAACAGCGAGAGGTGCTGTGTGACTTTCTCGCGCAGGGTCGGCGGCAGGAACTCCGGTCCGATCCCGTTGTACGAGTCCGCAAGCTCCTCGTCCGGGAATTCCGCAATGAACTCCACGCCGTCGAGCTCGGCTAAGACGGCCTTCTTGTAGAGGTCCTGTATTGTCTTGACATCCATCCTTTTCATCCTTTCGTGAAGTAGTAAAGTGTCGCGCAGAGCGCCGTGACGAGAGTGCCGACAAGCCCCATCAGCCACTTGTCCCATGCCGACAGGCCAGGCTTCGACTTCGTGCAGTTCGCGCACATCTCCTGATGCTCCTTCGTCACGAAATCGCGCAGGTCGTCCTTCGACCAGAGACGGTTTATGATGACCTTCAGCGCGTCGGCAAGGTCGCGGTTGCTCGGATCGGGCGAATCGAGCCGCGCAAGCGCCATCTCCTCCAGTTTTTCGCGTGGATCCATTTATCTGTCGCCTCCGGCAGTGACCACCACGGGAACCGTGTTCGTCGTCGTTTTCTCCTGAAGGCGGCGCAGCCTCGCCGCCGCAAGCGCCTTGGGGACGCCCTTCGTGAGCGTCGTCTTGAGCCGAGCGTTCGCGTTCGACACCGCCACCGCCGGAGGGACGTAGGGTGCCGTGAACGTAAAAGTCTTTCCGTCCTCGTGCGTCTCGGTCTTGACGAGCGTCGTGCCGTTCGTCGCGACCGTCTGGAGCTTCAAGCCGCCGTGCCACGCCCTGCGCCCGTTGGGCGTCTTGCAGTCGCGGTGGTACTTGCGGTTCACGAGCTGCAAGGCGGCGACGAGTTCCGGGCGCGTCCACGTGTTCGTGGATCCGTCGGAGAAGAGCGTCTCAACCACCACGTCCGCTCCGTTAGTGTCGTCCGGCACCGCGGCCATGGGCGCAAGCGCGATGGCGCATGCGACAATCCTACTCGTCGTCTTCATCTTCTTCGTCCTCCTTCTTTCTGGGATTTGGCGACGGCGGCGCTATCGTCTCGCCGTCAACTTCGATTGTCGTCCTGATGGGTATCATGAAGCGGTTCTCGCGCCTGTCGGTCATCCACGTTGACTGCCAGACGCCGTTCGTGTAGACGGCGGGGCCGGGCGTCCACGTGGTGTAGCAGAACCAGCGGTTCGAGATCGCGTTCTCGAACGGCAGGTCGAGCGGCTTCGGGAACTCCGCGAGCGTCGCCGTGTAGGCCGTCACCATGTCCTCCTCGTTCGTCGAGCCGTCCGGCCAGTAGTCGAGGAATATCTGCGCGTCCTGCGGGATCAGGTACGACGTGAACGCCACGTGCACCATGTCGTTCGTCACGTAGGAACCGGCGTCCACGAGGTACGCGACGCTCATGTCCGTGCGCGGGAAGCCGACCGTCCTCGTGCCCTTGCCGCCGCCGTACCACACCGCGCACACCGCCACGAGCGCGGCCATCGCCGACATGCCGAGCCACCTCTTGAGCCTCACCGCCGCGCCGCGCAGCGCATACGCCGCGTAACCCATCGCGAACAGCGCGATCACGGCCAATCCTACCGCCATCACGGACGCCTGGAAGAGATCGACCAGCTCCTTCACCGCACGACCTCCCACGTGATGTTGCCGTTGTTGTACACCGGCCTCGCCTTGTGGATGCCGTCGGTGCAGAGTATGCCGCCTTGTACGGAAATCGGCGCGGCGTTCTTGATGTACGTCTCGCCGCCTGTCATGTACGTCGCTTTCACGAACATGCGCGGCTGCGCCGTCTTCGCCCACACCTCGGCGACGTAGTTGCTTGAGGCTCCGCTCCACGAAACGTTCGCCACGCAGTCTTCCGAGTCCTCTTTGTGCCAGTCGGGGTTCAAGAGGTCGGCGCATACTTCCAGTGTCGGGTGTTCGTCGCTCGCGACGCGGTACCTGATGTACATGTGCGCGATTCCCATCACGTTCGTTATGGCGGGCTGTTCGGCTTGCGCGCCCTCGGTGCGCTTGTTGCCCTTGACGATCTCGAACAGCGCGTTGTTCTCGTCGTCGCTGATGCGGAAGAAGCCGTTCGACACGGTGCCGCCGGTCTCGGTCACGAGCCCGTTCGACTCCAGCACCCATATCGCGCCGCCGCTCGTGACCGTGCGCTGGTAGGCGAGCCCCGCCGCGATGGCGATCTTCGGGCTGCTTATCCACGTGTAGCCGTCCGGCGCCCAGCCGCCGGTGTGGCTGTCGTAGAAGCCCCAGGCGCGGTCTGCCTTGCCGTCGAGGAGCCCGTCAACTTCGCCCTTGCCGTAGTAGTGCGCTGGAAGGTACGTGCCCGTGAGCCAGTTCCAGCGCGTCAGCTCGTTCCACACGATTCTCCAGATGTTGGATCCGTCTTCCTCGACGCGCTGCTGGAAGCTCATCGACGGCATTTGCACTGACGAGTCGTAGTTCGTTATCACCACCTTCGCGTCGTCGCCCTGCAAGTAGGCTATAGCCGTGCTTGCCTTCACGTCCGCGTTAGTCGCGAAGTTGGCGAGCGCGGCGACGGTGTAGAGCTTCGCGTACTCCGAGAGTTCGGACGACTTCGCGTACTCCGAGAGGTCTGGGTCCGGGATGTCGAGGTTTGCGATTGCGTTGTCCACGTAGAGCTCGGACGCGAGGCCGTTGAAGTCGCTCATCTTTGGAAGCCGTGTGCGCACAAGCGAGTTGAGTTCTGAGTTGAAAGTTAGCGCCACGGCGTTTTCTCCGTCTGGAGAGAAGTCGGTGTAAACAGTCGGTTCCGTATCGCCGTCTATCAGAACCTCCACGCGCCATCTGTTATTGCCCTGGTATGTCACGCTGACGAGCTTGTACCCGGCAGGCTCGCCTTCTTCCTCATACGGCCTCCACTCCGTGAAACCCGCCTCTGCCTCGGCCCGCGAAAGCGCGTGCAGCGCACGGTTGCTCACGACGCCGTAGTTGCCGGGAGGCGGCGCAAGCTCCACGATCTTCGCGTCGGTCTCCGCCTTGGTGTAGAAGCCGTTCGTCGGGAAGAAGCCGTCCGCGAGGTTGGTTATCGAGTGGCCGTCCGCGTTGAGGTCGCTCGTGAGCCTACCGTTGTGTATCAGATACTCGCGCATACCCGCGCCGATAAGGGCGAACACGCCCAGCACCAGCATCGCCGTCAGTATTCTGTCTTTCATGTTTTCCATCCTTTCCCTAACCCCGCGTCCCACGCGGGTGAAAGCGTCGTGCCGTCCGCCGCCGCTCTCGCGAGCCGCGCCGCCTCCATGCGGCCTGCCACCGAGTTCGGCGGCACCTCCTGCGGGCGCCCGCCCGACGGAAGCTCCACCTCGCCGAGCTTGAGGTTGGCGAGCGCGTCCGCGATCACCACGTCGCCGTGCGCCGTCCTCGCGCCGGACGGGTCCTGCGACGAGAGCGCGGCGGAGTGCTCGATGTCCCCGCGCGGGGAGCGCACGAACTGGAGGCACTCCTCCATCGCGCGCGCCGAGCGGTTCACTATCTTCGCGTCGCCCACCGCGTCGCGGTACTCGATCAGGAGCGAAGACTTCGCCTCCGGGTTCAGGTACACGCCGTACTCGTCAACCCTGTCGGCGGAGATCTTCTTGTCCTTCAGGCGGCGGTAGAGCGGCGGGTGGTCGCCGTCCTGCGTGAAGCGCTTGAGGAACTGCTTCCCGGTCGGGCCGCTCGCGTCCGGCACCACCGTCGCGCCGTTGAAGAACCGCGCGAGCGCGAGGACGTACACCGCGAAGTCGCGCGGCTCCATGTTGGGGTCCGCGAACTCCGCCCACTTCTCCCGCGTCGCCTCGTCGTACACCGCCGCCGCCGAGTTGGACGCGCCCGTTCCCGCCGACACGTCAACGCCCACGACGAAAGTCCTGTCCTCGCCGTAGGTGCCGTCCCGCCCGAGCGGCTGCCAGAGCGAGAGCCGCCCCTTCGGGTTCGGGCGGAAGCGCAGCGGCTCGCCCGTCGTAAGGTCGTACTCAAGGTCCCCTACAAGCTCCGCGTCCCGGCACCACGCCTTCACGTACGCCTCCACCGCCGCCGCGTCGAAGAACTGGTAGCCGGAGCCGAGGTAGTCGATGTCCAGCTCCTGCGCGATCTCCTGCGGCGACGTGGCGCGGGCGCACTGGCGGTCGTACCATGGCGAGCGCAGCTTGCCGTCGAGGATGAAGGGGTACTCGTCGGGGAACTTCACCGTCCTCCGCGAGCGCTCGCCCTTCGCCTTCACCTCCACCGTCCCCGTCCACGAATCGAGCAAAACGAGCTTCCCGTTCTCGGACTTGTACAGCCCGCGCGACTTTTCCGGGTGCTGACTCCAGTGCATCCGCACGATCTCGGTCTCGCCGTTGTGCATCAGGTCGTAGAAGGCGTTTCCCACGCCCCTCGGCGTCGAGTTGAAAATCCGGCTGTCGGTCGCGTGCTGAGTCGAGGTGTTCGCCTTGTAGCCCGCAGACACCTCGAACGCCGCGTACTCGTCCATGAGTATCAACGTCCGGCGGTCGCCGCGTCCCACCTCGCCCGTCGTCGATTCGCCGTCGATCACGCTCCCGGTGTCGCGGTTCTCGAAGTGCATGGACGTGCGCACCGTCGAGCGCGGACGCAGCCAGCGCGGCTGGTGCAGCTGGAGGTAGTCGATCTTCCAGAAGAGCGACTTCGGGTCCCCCGACTTGTCTACGTAGTCCTCGTTGCGGCTGATGACAAGCGCGGACATGCGATTCTTCCAGAACTGCCAGAGCCACGTCACCACGAGCAGGTTCACCCACGACGCGCCCATGTCGCGGCTCTTCTCGATGCCCACGTCGCGGTGCGACATCACGCAGTCGAGTATCTTCAGGATCGCCTCGTCCTGGAAGGGGTACGTCACGAAGGGAAGGTCCGGCCTCGCCGTCTTGCGCGGGTCGTAGGTCCAGCAGAAGGCGTTCGCCCAGAAGATCACGTCGTCCGCGCAGCGGTCGCGCATGTACGCCGCCGCCGCCGGGTCGTGCCCGCCGTCCCACAGGAGCCGCATCCGCGCCCTCGCGTTCAGCTCCGGGTCCTTCGGCATCGCGAACTTCACGACACGCCCTCCTCCCGCATCGCCGCGAGCATGTCGTACTCGCGCTCCCCGGCGAACTTCTCGCCGCCGGAGTCCTCGTCCCGCGTCCCGTTCGGTATCTGGCGGACCACCGCCTTGGAGATCACGTCCTCCGCGAACGCAGGACTCCGCCTGCACATCAGGTACAGGCTCCACGCCTTCGCCGCCGGGGCCGTCTCCGGCCTCACCTGCGACGGGTCGAGCGCAAGCGCGTCGATAACCCAGTCGAGCGCCTCCACCATCGTGCATTTCTTGCCCTCGAACACTGCAAGCGACACGCCCGTCATGGCCTTCAACCCCTTCGCAACGGACGCGGCGACGGAAATCGACGTTGACGGAACCGACACGGCCTCCTTCGCCTTCCCGTTCGCGCCCTTCTTGTGGGAAACGCGGGGAAGCCCTGCCAGATCCGGGCAGAACTTGGCGACGGCAAGCCTCTCCGCCGCAGCAGGGGTGTTGCCCTCCTTCTGCGCGTTGTCGCGGAACAGGCAGAAATCGTTCCACGTTCCCTCGGCCAGCAGCCGGGTCTTGACCTCTGGATTCACTTTTGCCACGGCGCGAATATGATAGCACATGATAGCACCCAAAAGCAAGAGGGGACTCGTTTTTTTCGGAAAATATATTTTCGGGCGGGGGACTCCCGCAAAACGGGCGTGCGGGGGCAGGGGGTAGCATAGGGGGACCCAACGCGAAACGGGCGGGGGGCGTGACAAAGATTTTCGGCGGCGCGGGGTCGATGCGCTCCATGCGGCGTCCGCCCGTCCTTCCGCCCTCGTTCAACCGCTCACGGCGCGGGTCATTGAACCATGCGCCCGCTTGGTATTATCCTCAACGCCGTGATGCTGCCCTGAATGACCCTCATGCGGGCATCTGGCACGGGCTGGCACGGCTGGCTCGGCGGACGGAAGGGCGGAATCGACTGGGGAAAGGGCAGGTCGCGCGCACGGTCCCGGTGCAACCTCGCCCTACCCGTCGGCACCCGTCGGGGCGGGCGAGGGGCGGGGCGGGGCGAGGCGCGAGGCGCGAGATCGAGGCAGGCATGGGCGCGGCGGCAGGCCATGAGCGGTGCGGCATGATACCGAGGCTGGCGTGGTGTTGTTGCGTTTTCAAAATTCAAGCCTATACACATACGCGCACACGAATACATTTATAAAAAAAAGATATATATAGATATTTTGAATGAATGTCATTTCACCCAATGTTTGCAAGGGTTTTGTGTTCAAATTGGTTTTCAAGATTCAAGCCAAAAGCACGTTTATACCGAGGTTGTTTTGGTACAACACACAAGCCGACACTTGAAAACGCGAGGTTGCGGAACTGGGGCGGACATGGTACAATATCGGCATGGACACGACAGGCAAAACGACTGGTACGGGCAGAAGACTGGCAATGCTGGCAATAGTGGCGACGGTGCGCATGGCGCTGTCGTTCGCGCTCACGTTCGCGCTCGTGTCGCTGGCGAGGCTGGCAGCGTGCGCGATAACCGGCTCGGCGTTCGGTGCCAGGTATGTTCTGGCAATGACGGTGTGCGCGTGGATCGCGCTGCGTGCGCTCGAAGTCACGCGCATTACCATGCCGCTTGAATACGGCAGTCGATCATGGCCTGTTCGCGTGCTGAACTGGGCGGCGTCGATTGTTTTCTTTCTGGCCATGCTCGTGTTGCTTGATTTTATATTTGACTAAATAGGTGTGATTTCGCGTCAAAACGAGCGATTATAAAACCATTTTAATTTTTCTGAAAAAAGTGCTTGCGCTAGGTGCGCTAGGTGTGCTATTCTATTCGCGTTCCTCCAAATAGGAGCCGTGAGCGAGTAGTTCCGTGATCGGGCGTGTGCGAACAACAAGCCTTTGGCCTCGTGCGGGTGCGGCTATGCCGCCAGAACTAACCGCATGAGGCCAATTTGCAAATGGAGTAGTTCCCATGAGCAACAAGATGAAGTTCCGATTCGTGTATCACGACGGAAGCCTGGCGCAGATGAAAGTGCTGCGCTACTATCCAGCTACGCGCACAGTTGCCGTAGAGATTACCCATACAACGACCAAACGAAACAAGCCCAGCGTCCGCCATTTGAATTACCGCTGCCACACCAACGCGCACGGCATCAGGTATTTTGACGCCTTCGGCACGCGCTTCTATTCTGACGGCCTGGTATGCGGAAAGGGGGCGTACCATGCGTAAGCGCATCTACACGCTTCCCCGCAGGGCCATGAACGCGCTGGCGTTCCTGGCTGAAGTGCGCGACAGGCCGATAGCCGACAAGTACGCGCAGGCGAAGGTCGTGATCGAGCTTGAGGCCCGCGTGGTCGACGAGCTTGTCACGCTCGCGCGCGACGGACGCCTCGCGTTCGCCGACTGAAAACACGCGCCCTGCCCCGTACCGTTTGCGGGGCGGGGTGCTAACCCATGCAATCACGTGAAAGCACAAGGAGACCGTCATGGACAATGACAACTATGAGCAGATGGGCACGAGCGAGCTGCGCAAGCTGATACGCGAGCGGGGCCTCGGAAGCGGGCTTGCGCTGTCCAGCGCGAACAAGAACGGGAAGGAGGCCGACCATGCGTGAGTTCATAGTCTATACCCACGCGGGCGAGGAGCGCACGGTCGCGAAAAGCGCCGCGAAGGCCCTCGCTAACGTGAAGTGGCGCTACAGGCGCATGGGCTTCTTCGGCCCGTACACCTACTGGGAAGTCAGGGAGGTGCGCTGATGGTGCCTGGAACGCGCAGAAACCGCGTCCAGCTGCGCCTTGGCATGGCGGGGGTGAGAATCCCCTGCCATGTCGGGACGTGGCGCGTCGAGGACGCAACGCCAGCGATCTCGCCGTCCGGCGAGGCCGTCGCCGTGTTCACGGTGCGCCACGAGCGGCTGGAATCCGCTCCGCGAATGCTCGTGGACGCGACAGGCGCGGTGATTTTTGCTAAACTAACGGTCGATTGGCAAAGCCAGATGGAGCAGAAAGGATGGCAGTTTTGAAACAGGCAGTCATATACACGCGGTTCTCGCCACGGGCGAACGCGGAGAAGTGCGAGTCGTGCGAGGTGCAGCGCGACTACTGCGAGAAGTACGCGGCCGCACACGGCATGGAGGTCGCAGCGTGCTACGACGACCCGGACGTGTCCGGCGCCGACGAGTTCCGCGAGAAGCTGTGGCAGGCCATCGAGGCGCTTCCGAAGGGCGGCGTGCTCCTGGTGTACAAGCGCGACAGGCTCGCTCGCAACGTGTACCTCTCGGAGCAGATAAACCGCGCCGTGATGAAGCGCGGCGCGTCCATCGAGGCCGTCACGGGCGACGTGAAGGGCGACTCGGACGAGGCCGTGATGATTCGGCAGATACTGTCGGTGATCGCGGAGTACGAGCGCAAGATGATCGCGTCCCGCACTCGCCACGCGATGCGCTTCCACCAGTCGCAGGGCCGCCGCATGGGCAGCGAATGCCCCTACGGCTGGATGCCGGACCCGGCGGACGCGAAGCGTATGCTCCCGTGCCAGCGCGAGCGAGACGTGATCGACGAAATACGGCACATGCACCGCGAGGGCATGGCCTACCATGCGATAATGACGTGGCTCAACGCCAACCGGCGCGATCTTGCCAGGCACGGCGCGTGGAACGCGAAGACCGTGCGCAAGCTGTGCCTCAACGAGTGACGGATCCCAAAACCGCCGCTACCACTCCCGCGTGAAGACCAGCTCTACACGCGGGTTCTTTTTGTCCACGAAGAACTCCGCGCCCTCCGTCCGCAGGTGGGCGCGGTCGTCGTCGGGTATCAATCCCGCCAGCACGACGCCGTCGTATGCGGGTTTCAGCATGGCGAGGTGGTTCACGTCGTCGCGCCTACGCGCCGTTTTGTGGTAGAACAACGCCTTGACAGCCGATTTCTCCCATGCCATGCCCGCGGCCGCCTCAACCGTTGCGCTCTCGGCGAGTTGTTTGTACCGTTTCGCGGCCGCAGCGCGCGCGAAACGCCCTCCGCGCGTCCCCGCCGGACAGTTCGGCGACAGCACGCGCGGCGGAAGCGGAAGCACGATAACGACCTGTTCAGGCGTCCTTGACTCTCTTGAAGTAGATTCCATCACTGCACCTCAGAAACGGCGGAAGCTCGTTTCTACCCCCCCCGTCGCTGAACATCTGAACGCGCAGTAGAAGCACCTGCTCAGCATGTAGTGCTTTGCGCGGCACATGCGGTACGTCTTGCCGCCGCACGTGACGGTCGCCCATTTTCTTGTCTTCATGAGTTTCTCCTTGCTTCTATGATTTCCTTTACGCGCTCCTTCGGAAGCCACTTGGTCGCCCACAGCCAGATGCGCCCTCCGTGCTCGCTCGCCGGGCCGCTCACAATCATTCCGGCGTCCATGAGGTCGTCGAGGTAGTCGTTGCGCACGCGCCGGTCCTTCACCCACTGCGTCTTGCGCGTAAGTTCGGACTTGCTCATGCCCTCGCCCTGCATGTTCGCGATCAGCTTGTAGATGCGCTGCTTGTCGTGTTCCCATCCGGTCTCGGCCACGTTGTTGTGAACCGCTTCAGACAACCTGTAGATAAGCCATTCCACGAGCTGGCACCCGTACTCGGCCTCGGCCCTGCCGATCTCCATGCCGTCGAAGTTCTCGCCGCACGCCACGATCAGTGCGATGCGCCTTGCGTTCTCCAGCGCCTTGCCCCACAGGTAGTTGCACACGTCGCCGGACTTGTCGGCCTTGAGCATACGCTCGTGCGCCTTGTGCCCGAACTTCGAGAACACGTCGAGCGCGTCCGGCGCGGTCGGCACGACGATTTGCCAGGCACGTGCGTGGGCGAGGTTGCCCGCGCCCTCCGGCGGCGGCACGACGCGCGAGTACCACGCCTGCACGAGCGTCGCTATGTGCTCGGGCACGGTCGATTCCCGCGTGAACCTGTATTCCGGCCGCGTGTCGGTGATGAACACGAGGTTCCGCGCCGTCCATCCGCCCTCCAGCTCCTCGCGCGTCATGTTGTCGAAGAGAATCTGCGGACTCGTCACGCCCCAGATGCACACGCACGGCTGGTCTATCTGGTTCGCCGGTCCGCCCGTGACGCGCTGCTTCCCGATGTATAGCGAGTTCGCCGCGCTGAACAGCTTCATGAACATCGGCACGATTGTCTTCAAATGCGGCGTCGTGCCCTTCGCCTGGTTGATCGTCCGAAGGAAGTGCCCCACCTCGTCCATGACGAACAGCTTTGACGGCGACTCCTTCAAGCTGATCTCAATCGCTGTGTCGCTCGTGACCTCGCCGCCGAGCAGTCCCTCGCACCTCGCCGCCTGTATGATTCGCGCTATGCACTTCGCGGCGTGGTCCTTCCCCGCGCTCGAATGCCCCACGCCCATGCCGTAGATGTTCGTGCGCCCGTTCGACTCGTCCTTCACCTTGCGTCCGAACAGCGCCCCGCAGAACACGAGCGACGCGCCCAGTGCCAGCACGGGCTGGTAGCATCCCGCCGTGTCGTTCATCCAGCGGCAGATGTCGCCCACGAGCCCCGGCGGGTTCAGAAGCTCCTGCGGTATCTCCGTGAGCGGCGCGGTGACAAGCGTCGATTCCTCCGCCTTGGCCTCGGGCTTGCGCTCCGGCGGCGACAGGAAGCTCTCCGCAAGCGCCGCACCCGCGAAGTCGAGCGCGTCGTCCGCCACGTTGAAGCCCGTCTCCTTCAAAAGCCAACCGTCCTCCTTGACGGGATGCCGCCTCGCCTCCGCCACCTTTCGCTCGAAGTCGCGGCGGTCCCTGGCATTGCCAGCGTCCCACGGCGGCGTGCAGCGCGGGTTGTACTCGCTCCACAGGAGCTGCAACGCCTCGGCGTCCGTGAGCTTGAAGCCTACCACCATGGCCTGCGCCGCCCACAGAAGGGCGTTGTGGCCGCCCATGCCCTGCACGGCGGGGTCGCATTCGCGAAGGTACGCCCTCGCCCTGTCCGCAACGCTCGAAGCCGGCTGCGGCTTGGGCATGTCCCACGGCATGGTCGCCCTCGCCGTGGCGTGCGGCCTCATCGCGTCCGGGAACGCGGCGAGAACGTCCTCGTCGTGCATCGCGTATGGCTTGCCGTCGATCACGGACGGCGCAAGCACGATGTAGTAGCCCGTCCCGCGTATGTCGATTCCCGGCATGAAGCTGTTCTTGTTTCTCGGCGGCTCGTCTCCCTCGCCCAGCCGGTACAGCATGTGCCGCCCGCCGCTCGGCGTGTCCTGGTAGACCGTCTCCGGCAGCGTGATGTTCTTGCCAACCAGCGACGCGAACCCGTCCACTCCCGCCTTGTGGCCCACGTCTATGTCCACCACCCACACGCCGCTCGGCTCGCCGCACGCAAGCCCTACGTTCGCGTCCGGGTGGACGTTCCACCACGCCCGTATCGTCTCGGGGTTGTCCGTCGCGTCCTTCACGCCGTTCGTGCCGGGGAAGGGTATCTTCGTGTTCGGCTGGAGTGGGAACACCTTCCAGCCCTGTTCGGCGTACTTCAACGCCGCGTCAAGAATCGTGGATGACATGCGTCTCCTTGTTTAAGCTGTAGTTGATGATTTCAAAATACTTGCCGCGCTTCACGACCGTGATCTTCCGCGTCACGGCCTTGATCGCGTAGTTGAGGAACATGTCGGCGAGCGCCGTGTCCACGGTCGCCTTCTCCGCGCTCCTCTCGCCGAAGCGGGTCGCCCACCACCTGTGCGCCTTCGCGCCCGCGTAGCCTGGATGGTCGAGGCATATCCACTCGCGGAACGTCCTGATGCCGCAGCGGTACATGACGCAGATCGAGTCGGGCGAGCCTAGCTTGCTGTGCCGCGTCACGCTCACGTCGTCCACCTCCAGCGTCTCCGGCTCCGTGCCGAGGATTGCCAGCCTCGCCGCCTCCGCCTCGTGCATCTGGCGCTCGCGTTCCGCCGCCTCGCGCTCCTCTATCACCTGCTTGGGAATCTCCCAGCCGCAGTGCGGGCACACCCTCACGCCGCGCGAGAACACCTCGCGGCAGTTGCCGCAAACCTCCACGCGCACGCGCCCGGCCTCCAGGCAGTCTATCGGCCCGTGCGTCTCGATGCACCGCGCGTAGTCGAGGATGAGGCAGTCCTCCTTGTCCGGGTGCCTGCGCAGGCCACGCCCCACCATCTGCGCGTACATGCCCTTTGAGAGCGTCGGGCGAAGGAGCACTATGCCGTCCACCTGCTTCACGTTGAAGCCCTCCGTGAACACGTTCACGTTGCACATGTGCCTGTACCGCCCGTTGCGGAAGTCGTCAACGAGACGGTCGCGCTCTCCGGCCGGCGTGTTTCCCGTCACGACCGCCGCGTGCTCGCCGTGCATGGCCAGCATACGCGCCACGTCCTGCACGTGCTTCACGTCCACGCAGAACCACACCACGCACCGCCGCCCCTCCGCGTTCAGGTGCTTCAGCGCGTCCGAGACGGCCCGCGCAACGAGGTCGCCCGAGCGCATGGCCTCGCCCAGGCTCTTCTGCTGGTAGTCGCCGCCGGACTTCTTCACGCCCGCCAAATCCGGCTCCTCCGTTGACACCTTGCTCCGCAGCTTGCACAGGTAGCCCTGCCTGATGAGGTCGCCCACGTTCGCCTCGTAGCAGATCTCGTTCAGTATATGGTCCTTGTGGCAGATCGGGCCGGAGCCGAGGCGGAAGGGCGTCGCCGTGAAGCCCACCACGCGGATGTTCGGGTTTGCCAGCCGTGCCAACCTGATGAACTCGCGGTACTTGCCCTCGCCGCTGATCGGGATGCGGTGCGCCTCGTCAACGATGATGCAGTCGAAGCGGAAGTCGCCGCCGCGCTTCCAGATGGAGTCGATGCCGGCGAAGATCACGTCGGCGTCCTCGTCCTTGCGCCCGAGCCCGGCGGAGTACACGCCCACCTTCCAGCCGCGCCCGCCGAAGAGCTCGTCGCCCACGATGCCCATGAACTCGCCGTAGTTCTGCTCCACAAGCTCCTTGCGGTGTGCCAGCACCACACACTTGAACGGCGGGTAGAGCTGCTTCCACTCGTCGATGGCGCTTGCCATGACGAGGCTCTTGCCGCTTCCCGTGGGCAGCACGACGCACGGGTTCATGTCGGACGAGCGCAGGAACGTGTTCAGCGAGTCTATCGCCTCGCGCTGGTATGGCCGCAACGTCAGCATAGGCAGTCCTCAACTTCCTCGATTAGCCATTGGTATCTTTTTGCACAATCCCTTATTCTGGATACAGCTCTTACGAACCGCAGTCTTGCCATGTTCTTCGACACACCGAAGTATCTCCCGATCTGCTCGAATGTCTTTCCGTCTCCCCACATGTCGAGCGTCTGCTGTAGCCTTTCCCCTATGAAGAAACTGCGCATGATCGAACAGATTCGCCGTGCCTGGGCTTGCTTGTAGCGCCGGATGTCTCGCTCCATTGCGTCATGCACGATGTGCCTTGCGATCACGTCCGGCCGGAGGTACGTCAGGCGCAGCACAATCCGCCCGCTCGTGGAATAATTCGCAATCGCGCATCCCGGTATGTCCTTGTACCCGGAGACCATCTTCTCCACGCATCCCCGACAACCGCGTTTGATGTACTTCCCCAAAGGGCACGTCTGCCTCTTCATCCCTCGCCTCCCGCGAACGTCACGCACGCCGTCAGCGTCGCCGCAGCCACCCAGTAGAGCGCCATGCGCCAGCACCCATGCCAGGCATACGGAAGGGCGGCGCACACGTCCAGCGCGATCAGGATGCTGGGGAATATCCATTCAGTTCTCACTCCGCGCCTCCTTCCTTCTCGACCTTTTCAACAAGGTGAAGCCTCTCCATGAGTTCAAGCATTTTCTTGTCGTTCAACTCCACAGCCCTCTCCGCTACCCTTTGGAGCAGGCCGTGCATGAGCTGTAGCCCTATAATCATCCCGGGCGCACACACTCCCGCCTCGTCACGCGCTAGCTCTGCCATCGTCTCAATGACATGCAGCGCGTCAACCCTGAATCCAACCGTTTTCATAGTCATCCCTCCACGTCGTCAACGGTGATTTCGCCGTAGTTCTTGAACAGCAGCTTGACGCACGCCTTCGCGCACTCGATCGCGTCCTTGGTTGAGTCCCACCGATGGGTGAAGTCCCCAACGCGGAACCCCTCCCAGTCCGCGCGCTTGTCGGCAAGGTCGTCCTCCGTCACGGGCCTGTTCACGTCTACATGGTGCATACCGAAGATTCTGCCAATCTTCAATCCGCCCAGATAGCCAGCCACGGAGCAATCGCCCTGCATGAGGCTAGGCCCGTAGAAATTGATGGTGCAGTAGTAGTGGACGGCTCCGGGGCATATCCCACGGAACGAGGAGGTGCGTATCGTGATGTCGCGCCACACCTCGATGCCGTAGCCCTTCGGCGGCTTGATCGCGGCAAGTTCGTCGAAGTCGATGACCTTATGGAAGAAGTCGGTCTTGTAGGTGTACGGTTTATCGTCGGGAAACAGCGAGGCGAAGTTATGCGCCATTCGCCACGCCATTTCCAGGTCAATGCTTTCTGGGTTGATTCCATTCATTTTGACAATCCTCCTTCCTGCTCCTCCGGCGTGCCCATGTCGCAGTTGCGCGGCGGCGCGGAGAGGGCGGCGCGGGCCATGTCTTTGAGCCGCGATTCACGCATGGCGTCAAAACCGTTCCAGTCCCAGTAGGCGATGAGTGCCTCCAGCGCCTCGCGCATCGCCGCCGCGTTGCCGACAGTGGTTGTTTCCGTTTTGGAAACGACCACCCGCTTCGCCGCCGCCTCGATGCGGTCGGCCCAGATGTCCAGCATGTTTTCCACGCCGTCGGGCCTTCCGCCAAAAGCCTCCTTGACTTCGCGGCTTCGCGTCCGCATCTCCGCCACGATGTCACTTAGAGTTTCCATGACACTCTCCTCCGTAGAAGTCTCCATGCCCTCCAACGCCTGAATATCTCGGGTCGCACGCGCGGGCCGCGCGTTTCTGCGCCCACCTGCACGACGGGCAGTATCGGTGCTCAAGGTAGCCCTCATCGGAATTGCATATCCTGTACGGGCTCAAACTCCGTTCCTCGAACTCGCGTCCGCACCTGCGGCACCGCTTCACGACACTCGCGCTCACCTTGCACCTCCCACCAGGCACAGCGCTAACAGCTCAAGCGCGAGCACGCACAACAGCACGACGTACGCGAACCTCGCGTTCGACAGGATGCGCCGAAGGCGCGCGTTCTCGCGCCGCAGCGTGACCAGCTTCTGGTATATCGTCTCCATGTCGCACCTCCTTCAGAACGGAACGTCGCTCTGCACAACGGCCCTGTCGTTTGCCTCGTCAACGCTCATGCACGCGCCCGAGTCGAACGCGAAGTACCCGATTCCGTCCACCAGCTCGCGCTCCGTCACCTGCCAGCACTGCATGTTCATGAACTGGCGCATTTCCTTGAGATTCCCCTCGAAGAGCGGCGGAACGTCCTTCGCGTAAGCCTCCATCCGCGCGCGGATCGTCGATTGGCGAACCACGCGCGCGCCCTCCATCACGTCCTTGATCTTCTGTATCACGCCCTGCTCCAGCGGCTCGCGCCCGATGTGCGCAAGCTCCTCGCTCGTGAACTGCCCGTTTGCCAGCCCGTTCGTGATCGTCTGGTCGCCGATTTTGTACGTCACGCTCCGCTCCGTCGCCGTGTCCACCTCCGCGTCAACGAGCGCGGGAAGGGCGAGGTGGTCGGCGCAGTTGCACGCGCTCCCGATCACGCACGTCCTCCCGAGGCGGCACGTCCACCGCGCGCCCTCGCCCTCGACGTCCGCCGTCGCGTGGCAGCACGAGCGGCAGTCGCTCCACGGTAGCTGCCTGGAGAACACCGTGCCAGTCTCGTGCCAGCACACCGCGTGCGCGGGGCATCCCTTGCACCGCCAGTCGTCGCGCCTCTTCGCGCACCTGTCCGCGCCCGGCTGCTCGATGATGCGCCTCACGCGCAGCATGGCCGACTTGAAGTAGTCGCGGTCGAAGTGGACGCGCTCCGCGTAGAGGTCGTCGTTGTCCTTGTTGACGGCGAGGTACAGCGCGCGGTCGAGCTTCATCATGCCCATGTAGATCTGCATCTGGCAGAAGTGCATCGGCTTCGCGTCGAGCACTCCCGACCGCAGCAGCTTCCTGAAGGACGAGTCGCTGTGCGTCTTGAACTCCGCTACGTGCGGCGTCTTCGGCGCGTCGGGAAGCCCGCGCACCACCGCGTCGAGGTGCCCGCCGAAATGCCCTCCGAGGGCGCTCACCGCGAACTGCTGGCCGTCCGGCCCCCGGTCCCACACCTCGCACCCGATTCCGCGCAGCTCCGCGATGAACTGCTCCTCCTCCCTGCGCCCGCGCTCGAAGAGACGGTACATCCGCCCCTCGAACCGTTCCCTAAACAATCCCCGGAAGTGCAGCCACAGGTAGCGGTCGCACTCGTGCCCGGCAACGCTCGCGCCGAGATAGCGTCTCGGTGCCTCGCTCCGTCCCTTCTTCGCCCACCATTCCCAGATGCGGGCAATCGTCTCGCTCTCGATGTTGATGTCCATTGTCGCTCCTGTTTGATTTGCCCGCCGCCACGTTTCCTAGCCCGTGGCGGCGGGGCTGTCGCTAGACGGTCTTCTTGCCGAGGGCCTTGTTGATGGCGTCGCGGATTGCCAGGCTCGCGCAGACGTTCTGCGCAGTCCAGCCGTGCCGCTTGCGGTACTCCATCTTCTCGCGCCGCCTCCGCCTGCGGTTTTCCTTCTCGTCCTTCGTCATGAAGGACGGGTGTCCGGGCTTGAGGTTCCAGTTTCGCGTGTTGCTTGACATGGCTACACCTTCAGCGAAACGCTGACCTTCTTCGGCGTGACGGTGACGTGATGGCACGCCTCGCGGTAGGTCTCGGAGTCCTTCGCGCGCTCGGCCTCGTACGCCTTCACGTCGATCTTCCACGACGCGGGGACTTCCTTCACGAGTCCGGGGAACGTGTCCGCGAACAGGCGCTCGTCGTCGAGCTTGTACGAGTTCTCGCGCTTGACCGTCACCTTCATCACGCCGGTGTCCACCGTGCGGCTCCCGTTCTCGGGCGTCTCCACGAGCGCGGCGATGCGCTCCTCGACGGCAATGCGGGCCTTCTTCGCCACCTCCTCGTTCTGCTTGGCGGTGTACAGCTCCTTCACAAGCTCGGCGAGGCGCGGGTCGTTCGTAATCTCTGCCATGTCCTAGCTCCTTTCACTTCATCCACGGGAGGTTGCCTGCGGGCGCGGGCTTCGGCGCGGCTGGCGCGGGCGCTGCCGCCGGAATCGGCGGAACGCCGCCGTCCTGCGGGACGAAGTATCCGGCTGCTGGCGCTGCGGGCGGCTTCAGCGCGCCCGCGCTCCCCGCCCTGCGGAAGTCCTTCGCCTCGTTGTCGGGCGAGCCGTCCATGTTCTTGCGGACGACGACCTTCACCTCCACCACGGCGTCCACCAGCTCGGCGGAGTCCTTTGCCAGCGGCTTGCCAGCCGCCACGCACAGCTTCGCAAGCTCGCGGCGTCCGATGCTCTCCGCCATCCACGCCTTCGCGGCGGCGTCCTGCGAGGCGTCCTTCGGCTTCACGACGAGGTTGATGTTGTGGAACACCTTGCGCCCCTCGTGCGCCGGGCCCGTGATCTTGAGCACGACCTTGAGCATCTTGCCACCGGCCTTGCTGTCGCGCACCATCGGCTTGCCGTCGGTCGGCGCCTCGATGATCGCCGCGTACCATCCCGGCGGGATGGGCGCGTATTCCTCTGCGGCCTTGGCCGCCTCCTCCTGGGCGTTGAACCCGCCCCCGAAGATTTCGTCGAAGTCACTCATGATTATTACTCCTTGTTGTTGTCGTTAGCATTGATGGCCGAACTCTGTTCGGCCTGTCCCATGACGGCCGCCACGGCCGCCTGGAAAGATGCCCAGTCGAGCGGAAGCTCGTAGGGGAGCGCCCCGTACATGCCGCGTCCGCCGCCCGGATGGGAAGGGCGCTTCTGCGTGTACAGGAAGCGCATCCCGTTCGCCGCGTCGATGGCCCGCTTCTTCTCGCCGTTGAAGCCGGTGTTCTCCTTCTTCACGACCACCTTCGTGTTCGCGAACAGGATGAGGTCCGCCCAGCGGAAGAGCAGGTTCGCCGCCTTGTCGTTGATGTCGAGCTGGTAGGCGTCGTACGAATCCGTGTCAGGGTTGTTGATGGCCTTCACCTTCGTGTGCCCGATCACGATGCTGGCCATGCCTTTTTTCTGGCGCAGCGCGTCGAGACCGTCCAGCAGGCGACGCCACCTTGCGAGCGCCTCCGTGTAGCCCTTGCCGTATCCGCCGCCCACCTTCTCGATGGACTGCACGCCAGCCTCCTGGCAAACGTCCGCCCACACGAGCGGCTCCAGCGCGGACACGCTGTCCACCACCACAGTGCCGAACTCGTGGTCTCCGGTGTAGAGGCTTGCCAGCGCCTCGATCACGTTGTCGAGCGACTGCGCGACGGGGAACTTCGGCACGGGAATCGCGTCCGCGCCCTGCTCGCCGCGCACGCTCACGATCACGGGACGGTTGAGGCCGTACTCAACGATCTTGCCGTCCGCCACGCGGTCGCCGCAGGCGAACGAGGTCTTGCCGATCTTCTCCACGCCGAGAAGCACGATGCGCGGGGCGCGCGCGACGGCCTCGTTGGAAATGCTCGCGAGGTCAAACGCCATGAGGCACCTCCTCCGGCGTGTCATTCTTCGGCTGCTTGTGGCTGACGGCCTCCGCGAACTCTTCTTCGGTCGCCATGAGCACGGGCCGCGTGAACTCTTCGTTCACTTCGGCCCTTACCTTCTCGCGGATTGCCCTGGCGACGTTGGTTGACGCCATGGTGAGGAACCCGCCGACCAGCGACTTGACCTTCTTGAGGTCGGGGCAGAGCATCTTGATTCCAATGCCGAGCTTCGTGCCCTCGCTGTCTGCGGTGCATGTGATCTTGACCGCAAGGATTGCCTCACCGGCTTCGCACGTGAACGTGTCGTTCAGCCTGTTGACAATCCCGGCGTTCGGGTCGTAGCCCAGCTGCTTCTGCGGAACGGGTTCCGCCTGATTTTCTTTCTCTTCACTCATTGTTTCTCTCCTGTTTTTGTTTACCGGGGCTGCGGAGCATCCGCAATCCCCAAAAGGCTCTTGGTCGCCTGCATGTCCCACCGGCGCATGTCCCCCACCTTGAAGTGGTGGATGAGCCGGATGTCGAGGACGCCGCGCCCGCGACGCGAGGGGCCGTCCTTCGCCATCTTGCGGACGAGGCTCACGCTTACGCCGAGAAGCTCGGCCAGCTCGCGGTCGGTGTAGTATTGGCACGTCACTTGCGCCTCCTCCCGCACAGCCAGTCCGTGATGATCTCGTCAATGAGCGCGGACGCGCTCTTGCGGTCGATCTTCGCGCGGGTGTTGATCGCGGCCTTCATGGTCGGCGTGGTCCAGAAGCCCACGAACACCTTGTTCGCGCCGCCCTCGACCCGCGCCGCCGCCGCGCCGCCCGCGCCGCGTTTCCCTGCCGTTTTTGCTTTCTCCTTCATTTCTCTCCTTCTCGCTAACAAGTGCTAGCACCTAGCGGGCAAAAAAAGACCGTTACCGACGCATTGCGCCTTTTCGAGAAGGGTGGAAAGAACGCTGTCCACGCTCTTCCCTCCGTCCTCGGCGATCTTTCTGATCTTGAGCGATGTCTCCGGGCTCAAAGCCAGGACGCGCCCCCTGTACTTGAAGCAAATGGGGCTAGCCTTCGACATCGGCGTTCCCCCTACCTTTGCGGCTGTTCTCATTTCTCTTTACCTCTTTGGCTATTTGTTCGTAGTCTTCCGACGTGAGCTGGACGTTCCTTACGCCAGCCTCCAGCGCCGAAATCATCGCCTCCGAGACGCGGAACTTCTCGGTGAAGGACGGTTTCCTTCCCGGCGGGATGCCGCACAACCTCTCGTACTTGACGCAAAGCTCGATTGGCAGTCCTATGCCCTTGAGCCTTTTGTTGGTGTCTCTGTTTGAAGCCATTTGAAACTCTCCTGTTTTGCCGTGACGCCGAACATGATACCACAAACTCCTAGCATATGCAAGCACCTACCGAAAAAAAGTTAAAAAAAGTTTTTCGGTAGGTTTTCCGGCGTGGTACAATGCCCTGCGAACAGCCCCTAGTAGTTGGCGCGTGCTGACACGGGTGCTGACAAACCGTGCTCTATGTGTGCGAAGTGTTCATATAACGCGAGATTTTGCTCCACGTGTTCAACGTGTTTCAAGTTTCACGTCCATGGCATGTTTTGTAAACCGCTGGTCGGGGGTTCGAATCCCTCTGCCGGCTCCAATGAAAAACAGTAAAGGAAAATCGCAATGAAAGTCAATTCAATTCTCGCCGTAGCCGCAGCGTGCGGAACGGTCGTTTTAGGTTCCGGGTGCTGCTGTTTCTGCGCTCATCCGAATTCGGATTCCGCGCCGTGGGTGGCGCTCTACGATCCGTCCAAGTCCATCGAGGAACAGTTCGACGCCTCGTCTGGCATGTGGAGCGCCAAGGACGGCGTTCTTACGTCCGGCAAGGACGGCGCGATCTGGACGCGGGACGACTATGAGAACTTCGCCCTAGACTTCGAGTACAAGCTCGAGCCTGGCGCTAACTCCGGCGTGCTCATCTACTGCTGCAACACTAAGAAGTGGGTTCCCAACGCGGTGGAAATCCAGCTCCTCGACGACTATGCCGAGAAGTGGGCGAAGGACCCGGCGTACATGAGGAACGCCTCCCTCTACGGGCACTGTGCGCCGACCAAGTCGAACGTGCGTCCTGCCGGAGAGTGGAACCGCATGACGGTCTTCGCGCGCGGCAAGAACATCCAGATCATCTGCAATGGCGAGAAGGTGCTTGACGCCGATCTTTCCCAGTGGACGAGCGCGAAGACGAACCCCGACGGCACGAAGATCCCGTCGTGGCTCAGCCGTCCGTGGGCCGAACTTGACACGAAGGGCAAGGTCGGCTTCCAGGGCATGCACGGGAAGTCCAAGCCGTACTTCCGCAACATCCGCATCCGTCCGCTATGAACGACAAGGCGTTAAAGGTTCTCCAGTTCGGCGAGGGAAACTTCCTCCGCTGCTTCATCGACTGGATGGTGCAGCGGATGAACGACTCCGCCGGCTTTGACGGACTCGTCCAAATCGTACAGCCAATCGGCGACGAGCTCTCGCCGCCATCCAAAATCATCAACTCCCGCGGAGGCGCGTACCATACGTGCCTGCGCGGTTTCGTTGACGGGCACAAGGTCGAGCAGATCGAGGAAATCCACTCCGTCAAGGGCGTCTTGAACGCGAAGAGCGACTGGGCTGCCGTGGAGGACGTCGTGCGGAGCACGCCGTCGATCCGTTTCGTCGTGTCCAACACGACTGAGGCCGGCATCGAATACAAAAAAGACGCGGATACATTCCCGCGCAAGGTCGCGCTGATCTTGAAGGCCCGCATGGAGGCGGGGCTTCCGGGATTCGTTTTCATTCCGTGCGAGCTGATCGAGCACAACGGCGATACGCTGAAGAAGTGCGTGCTGCAGTACGTAGCCGACTGGGGCGACTCCGCCCTTGCCGAATGGATTGAGAAGGAGTGCGTGTTTTGCTCCACGCTGGTGGACCGCATCGTGGCTGGGCGGCCGGATGAGGAATCCGCAGCCCGTTACGCCGAACAGCTGGGCGAACGCGACGATGTGCTCGTTTGCGGCGAACCGTTCCACTTCTTCGTGATTGAAGTGCCGAAGTCTGCGACAGACGCGGGCTTTGACCTCGAGAGCGAGTTCCCGTTGAAGAAGGCGGGCGTGAACGTGGTTTATACTCCCGACATGCAGCCATACCGCACGCGCAAGGTGCGCTTCCTCAACGGTGCGCACACGGCGACGGTTCTGGAGGGGCATCTCGCCGGGTTCACGTTCGTACACGAGCTGGTTGCGGACAAGAGGTTCAACGATTTCTTCCGGCAAATCCTATTTGAGGAAATTTTTCCCACAGTCAAGCTTCCCGTGGAGGAGCGCCTTGCGTACGCCGAGTCCGTGCTGGAGCGTTTCGCTAACCCGTTTGCGAACCACCGTCTGCTTTCGATCTGCCTCAACAGCGTGTCGAAGTGGAAGGTGCGCGTGCTGCCAACGATCCTCGACTACTTCAAGCTGAAGGGATTCCTGCCGAAGGGACTTGTCGGCTCCATGGCCTCGCTTATCAAGTTCTACCGCACCGACGCGGTGAACGACAGCCCCGAGGTGATGGCGTACTTCAAGACAAATCCGTCCGTGGACGACATCCTTCGCAAGTCGGATTTCTGGGGCATGGACCTCACGACCATCCCCGGTTTCGCCGAGATGGTGAAGTCCTCGCTTTAGCGCCTTTACTAAAAAAGCGTTTTCAGTATTGGCGCGAATTATGGTACAATAATGGACATCGCTTTCAACCAAAAACGGAGAACAAAAATGAACAGACGAGATTTCTTCAAATCGGCCGCCGCTTTTGCGGTGGCGGCGGGTGCGGCCACGGCCGCCAAAAAGGCAGAGGCGCACGCGGCGAAGCCGAAGCCCGGCAACAACCCCATTTGGCTGATGACGTCGGCATTCCCCGCCGACGACTTCGACGGCGTCGTGAAGCGCGCGCTCGCCGTTGGCGCACAGGGTCTTGAACTCTGCGTGTTCCGCCGCGACTCCGACCGCACTGACCACGTAGCCACGCACCTCGACTACAAGAACTTCACGCCCGAGAAGGCGAAGTACGTGATCGACACGTGCAACGAGAAGGGCCTGCGCGTCTCTGTGGGTGCATACGACAACCTCATCGGCGGAGCCTTCCAGGAGACGAACCAGAACCACATCCTCAAGCTCATCCGCATCGCGGCGATGCTCGGCGGCGACGCGAACGACGTCGTGTGCGGCACGTTCGTGGGCTATGACCAGAAGCTCGGCGCGGAGGACGGCGGCTTCGAGAAGAACCTCGAGAAGTTCAAGAAGGTGTTCACGCCCATCCTCAAGTACGCGAAGGACCTCGGAGTGACGCTGTGCGTCGAGAACTGCCCGATGGAAGGGTGGGTGCCGGCTTCGTCGCCCGTGTGCTACTGCAACCTCCCCGGCTGTCTCGCCGCGCGCAAGCTGATGTACGCGATCCTCGACGACAGCTCGAACCTCCAGGAGACGTACGATCCGTCGCACGACATTTGGCAGCACATCGACCCGTCGGACGTGATCAACGCGATGGACTTCAGGAAGCTCCGCCGCATCCACATCAAGGGCACGCGCAACTTCCCGAACGACGCCGAAGCGATCAACTGGGGCCGCCTCTTCCCGCGCCAGCGCGTGAACGACGCGCTTGCCGCGAAGGCCGGACTCCCCGCGCTTGCGCCCGATGCACAGGGCGGCAACTGGGACCGCATGAACTACGAGCCGCGCCTGCCCGGCTTCGGCGGTAGCGATTCGTGCGACTGGACGAAGTTCCTCGAAACCTTGATGGCAAAGGGCTACAAGTACCCGTTCGTGATCGAGAACGAGGGCTGCAACTCGTCCCACACCGGCAACATGGGCGCCACGATGCAGGGCTTCCGTGCGACGATCCTCAACACGGCTCCGGTCGTGTGGCCGCTCGGCGAGAACGGCTACGCCTTCGACGCATCCGCGCTCAAGCCGATGACTGCGGCACGTGCGAAGGATATTCCCGTTGTCACGATGAAGGACCTCGGAGCGTAAGCGTTGCCGAGCGGAAATCCAAGGAACGTTACAATGTACAAGTGGAAATTTTTCAAGTCCGCACGCTGCGTGCAGGTGAAGCTTGAGAAGGGCGAAGACCTCGCGGCGCTCAAGGAACTTGACCAGAAGCTGTGGACGGTCCTTGCGGCCTCCACCGACGGTCTCAGATTCGACCCCGCAACGCTCAAGCTGCTCGACTCCGATGGCGACGGGCGCATCCGCGTGCCGGAAGTCCGCGCCGCAGTCGAATGGATGAAGGTGCGTTTCAAGAGCCTCGACTTCCTGTTCGCGGGCAAGGACGCTCTCGCGCTTTCCAACATCGACGATTCGACCGACGAAGGCAAGGCGCTTCTTAAATCGTTCAAGAACATCCTTCTCCGTGCGGACAAGGCGGAGTCGTCCGAAATCGCGCTTGCCGACGTGATGAGCACGAAGGACATCTTCAACGCCCAGCCGTTCAACGGGGACGGCGTCGTTACGGCGAAGTCCACGTCCGACGCTGACGTCTCTGCCGCGGTTGCCTCGATCGTCTCATGCACCGGCGGCGTGCCGGACCGCAGCGGCGAGGCGGGCGTTGACCAGGCGACTGCGGACGCTTTCTTCGCGGACGCGGCGGCGTACCTCGCGTGGAAGGCCGGCGCGGGCGCAGCCGCCGTGATCGGCGACGGTACGGCGGCAGGCTACGCGGCGCTGCAGGCGGTGGAGGAGAAGATCGATGAGTTCTTCACGCCGCCCGAGGACATGCCGCTTGTCACGAACGAGCCCGACATCGAACTGCCGCTCACGCAGGGCGTGCATCCGCTGTGGCTCGGCAAGTTCCGCGAGTTCGCCAAGGTCGCCGTCGCTCCCGCGCTCGGCGTGGAGACGGCCGAGAAGCTCTCCCGCGACGACTGGGCCGTCGTGAAGGCGAAGTTCGCGCCGTACGCCGCATGGGTCGGATCTAAGGCGGGTGCGTCCGTGGAGGGCGTTGGCGACGACGCCCTTGCCGCGCTCGTCAAGGACGGCAAGATGCAGGCGAAGGTGAACGACCTCATCCAGAAGGACCTCGCGCTTGCGGGCGAATACGACCGCCTCGTGGATTGCGAGCGCGCCTTGCGTTACGCCGCGAACCTCTCCACGTGGCTCTGCAACTACGTCAACCAGGCCAATCTCTACGACACCGAACGCGACTGCGTGTTTCGCACCGGCACCCTCTATATCGACGGGCGCGCGTGCGAACTCTGTTTCCACGTTGCGGACGAAGGCGCGCACTCTGCGCTTGCCGAGCGGTCGAAGTGCTGTCTCCTCTACGCGAAGCTTACGCGCAGGGCCACAGGCGAGACGCGGGAGGTGTGCGCCGTCATCACGGCTGGATACACCTCCTCGCTTTACGCGGGCCGGAACGGCATCTTCTACGATTGCGACGGCAACGACTGGGATGCAGTCGTCGCCAAGGTCATAGAATCGCAGGTTTCGCTCAAGGAGGCGTTCTGGGCACCTTGGGTGAAGATCGGCACAACGATTGCGGAGCAGTGCAAGAAGTTCCTCTCGTCGAAGCAGGACGCAGCAGTTGCGAAGGTTGGCGACGGTGTGACGGCGGCGGCGGCCCCTGCGGCTCAATCAGCGCCGACGGCGAACGGCGCCGCGATTGCGAGTTCCGTTGCGGCGCTCGGCGTGGGCGTGGGCATGGCAGGAGCGGCGTGTGCGGGGCTTATTGGCCTCGTCGCGGGACTTCCGGCGTGGAAGGTTCTCGCGGGCGTTGCGGCGATCATACTTCTCGTGTCGCTTCCCAGCGTGATCCTCACGTGGTTCAAGCTGCGCGCCCGCGACCTCGGCGCGATCCTGAACGCATGCGGCTGGGCGGTGAACCGTCCGCTCTACTTCTCGCTCGGCCTCGCGCGAACGTTCACGCGTCCCGCTACAATGCCCGTTGGCGCGGCAGTAGCCCGTGATCCGTACGCGAAGTACGGCTGGGTCAAGTGGGTGCTGCTTCTGCTGGTAGTCGCGCTCGGCGCGGCTGCTGTGGCATGCTGGTATTTCAAAGTGTGGCCTTTCGCGCGATGAAAGCACCGGTGAATGCAGACTGTGCGGACCTTAACCGCCGCTTCGGCGCGCCGGAACGCATCGTGTTCCGGCCGTCGAAGCACGGGGTCCCGATCGTAGTCCTGGCGAACAAGTACGGCACTGCCGAAGTTGCGCTCTTCGGTGCGCAGACGATATCCTACAGGCCGACGGGGAACCAGCCGGTTCTCTACATGCCGCATCCGTACGACGATACGCCGGCGGGGCAGGAGATACACGGCGGCATACCAGTGTGCTGGCCGTGGTTCGCCCGCAACGGTGCGCCGGGGTCGAAGATACACGGCCTTGCGCGGTACTCGGTGTGGAGCGTGCTCGGCACGGAGTATTCCGAAGACCTCACGGAAATCAGGCTCGGCCTTGCCTCCTCCGACGAGACGCGCAAGCTGTGGCCGCACGACTTCGACCTTGAACTGACGGTGAGCGTGTCCATGAAGCTCACGCTCTGCCTCACGGCGAAGAACACCGGCGACGCGCCGTTCACGGTAACGGAGGGTTTCCATCCCTACCTGCTCGTGAGGGAGCGCGCGGGCGTGAGCGTGAGAGGTGTTGACGGTTGCGCGTTCATGGACTTCAACGAGCCCGAGAAGGGCGCAGAGCGCATCTGGACAGGGGATTACACGCCGATCACCGATGGCAGCAAGGTGTTCATGGTCGAGAAGCACGAACACGTGATGCTCGACCCTGGGCTGAAGCGTGCAATCGCGATGGTCTCGCGTGGTAACGGACAGCTCATCGTGTGGAATCCCGGCCCCGACAGCGCTGAGCGCGTGGAGGATTTCGGCGAGAACGGCTGGAACCGTTTCGTGTGCGTGGAGCCTGCGACGATTCCGCCGGGCAAGCCGCTTGAACTCGCGCCCGGCGAGGAGCACAAACTCGTAATGGCAATCCAATCAGTACCTGAAGTATCTCAAAACTAAGTTGCCAAACGTATAAGAGTGCCGGTAACTTATGCCCACATGTAAACCGTCGTGGGCGATGAGACGAGACGGGAAATCAAGATCTCAAGGTATGGCGCAATCACCGAGCGCGCCGTTTTTGGTTTTGACTTTGTTCATTGTTTCGTTCCTTTCGGTTTGTTTGTTTGGATCGCGGGGGGACGCATCGCTCCGGAACCTCTCCGGAATCGCGCACCCCCCACTATACAGACGGAAGGTTTTTCACGTTTTTGGAGGTGGAGGAAGGGCTCTGACGGCCTTGGAAGGTCGTTTTCACCCCTGTGTTTATTGGCCGCAAAAAAAATTCAACAATTTTTCGAGGTGAGCAAAATACTGCTTCCGAGCGGCATCCCAGGTGGGGCATCTCCGCGACGCCTCGAACTTCCCCTGCGCGGATTCGCGTCGGCTGCGTTCGCGGTCGCGCTCCAGCTTCAGACACTTCTTGAAATCCGCGTCCAGGCCGGTTTTGGCGGCATCGGTGGCGGTGTTGGTTGTTTCATTGAGGTCTTTCATTTTCTTTGACTTTCTTTAAGCGGTTTTCGGTTCAGCGCCCACGCGCGCGCGTGCGCGCGGTATAGACGCGGGTGGGAATGAAAAAAGAAGAAGAATTCTTGAAGTCTTATATAGAAGGCTCATTTCGTCCTTTGTTTTCAGGGGTTCGAGAATTTTGCGCTTCAAACGGCTTCAAGAAACTTCAAGGTTTTTCGCCCAAACTTCAAGATTTTTCAATGCCGTTTCGGGCGTTTCGGGGCCTTTTTCACGTTGAAGTTCCTTGAAGTTTCTTGAAGTCCGGCCCAAAAACCTTGAAGTCTGTTGAAGTCCCTTGAAGTGCCGTCAGCTCTCGGAGAAGTACACCTCTCCGCCGTTTGCGCCAAACTTCACCACGAGTTCGCCGCTCTCCACGAGGTCTTCAAGGTACTCGTCCCTGAACGACTTGCGTATGAACTGCGTCTTGCGCGTGAGATTGCGGTACGGAATCACGGCGGTCGTGACAGGGCGTAATCTTCCCCGCCTCACACCACAGTCCAAGACGTTCCTACACTCTAGTCTAGGACGTTCCTACACTCCAGTCTAGGACGCTCCTACACCCCAGTCTAGGAGGCTCTTACACCCCAGTCCATGAGGCTCTTACACCCCAGTCTAGTAGGCTCTTACACCCCAGTCCATGAGGCTCGTACACTCCAGACTAATATACTTTGCCGTGGAGGAAAATCCGTGAAAATCACGCCATCAAGAATCAACACGCTTCTCACCATTGGCGAAAACCTGAACATCGAGTTCAAGCGTGCAGGCGACGGGCCGAAGGCCGACACCTTCGAGTCCGTTTGCGCGTTTCTCAATAAGGCGGGAGGAGATCTGCTGCTTGGCGTTAACGATGACGGTACGGTCGTTGGTTTGCCGCCCAAGTCGGTTAATGCGATGATTCGCAACTTCGTCAAGGTGATGAACGACCCGAATCTCTTTGAACCGACGACGCAGCTGTATCCAGAGCACATCGTTTACAAGCGCAAGCATCTGATCTATGTGCACGTGCCGGAAAGCCCGGAAGTCCATCGGTTCAAGGGCGCTACGTACGTGCGCGTGCACGAGTCGGATGTGCGGGTGAAGGGGACGGAGCCTCTTGCGCAACTTTTCATTCGGAAGCAGCATGTCTTTACCGAGCAGCGGGTTTTCCCGTACGTGACGAAAAAGGACATGCGGCTCGACTTGCTGCCGCGCATCAAGGAGATGACGCGAGACGGACATCCGTGGCGTCGGATGTCCGCGGACGCGATATTCAAGAGCGCGAAACTGATGGGCGTGGATGCCGAGTCGGGCAAGAAGGGCTTCAAGGCTGCGGCCGTACTGCTTCTGGGATCGGATGATTGCATCGGCGACGTGTTTCCTGCCTACAAGACTGACGCCTTGCTCCGCCGCGTCAACGTCGATCGCTACGACGACCGCGTGACCGTGTCGACCAATCTGCTCGACAGCTATGACCAGCTTTGCGCCTTTGGCGAAAAGCACCTTCTCGACAAGTTCTATCTTGAGGACGACATGCGGGTGTCGCTTCGCGACAAGATCCTGCGCGAGATGATTGGCAACCTACTCATCCATCGTGAGTTCTCAAGCGCACGCTATGCGCGTTTTATCATCGAGCGTGACCGCATGTACACCGAGAACGCCAATCGTGCGTTTCGCTACGGGCGCATTACGCCGAAGAACCTGGAACCCGAGCCGAAGAACCCGATCATCGCGAACTTTTTTCATCAAATTCGTCTTGCCGACGAACTCGGTTCCGGTGTCCGTAACCTCTACCACTACGTCAAAATATACTCGAATGCCGAGCCCGTGTTTGACGAAGATGACGTGTTCCGGCTCACCGTTCCCCTTGACGACGCCTATTCCGCCGACCGCGCATTAACGGAAGGATTGCCGCAAACGGTGACCGCCCAAGAAAGTGCAGTGAAAGCTTCGGGGGTTAATGATGGGGTTAATGAAAAGGTTAATGAAAAGGTTAATGAAAGGCAAAGGAGTATCATTTCTTTCGTTTCGTCAAATCCTTACATCACACAAGTCGAACTTGCCACCATGCTTGGCATCTCAATTGTTCATGTCAATAAGAACATGAAGAAACTCCAGACGCTGGGCATAATTCGCCGCGTCGGTCCTGACAAGGGCGGCCATTGGGAGGTGATCGGATGACCGCGGCAAAGGTAGGGTCACGCGTCCCGCGTGACCGTAATGTAATGTAAAGGGAACGGCATGACTTCATGGAGAAAAGAAGAGATTGAAATCGCGGACGGCACGAAGGTGTTGGCCCAGATGCCGGTCATTGTCTCCGCGAGTCGTTCGACTGACATTCCGGCTTTCTATTCCGATTGGTTCATGGAACGACTGGAAGCCGGGTATGTGAAGTGGTTCAATCCGTTCAATGGCGTGCCGCTTTATGTGGGCTTCAAGAAGATGCGGTGCATCGTGTTCTGGTCGAAGAACCCAAGGCCAATGCTCGCACATCTCGATGCGCTTGATGCCATCTGCCCGAACTACTACTTCCAGTTCACGCTCAACGACTACGACGCCGAACGCATCGAGCCGCGCGTTCCACCGCTTGACGAGCGCGTGGAAACTTTCAAGCAATTGTCCGAGCGGGTGGGAAAGATCGTGTCGTCTGGCGGTTTGATCCGCTGATCCTGACCGACAAACTCTCCGTCTCTGACATTCTCGCGAAGGTCGAACGGCTGGGTGACCAGGTGTCGCAATACACCTCGCGGCTTGTGTTCAGCTTCATTGACATCAACGCCTACAAGAAGGTGGGCGGCAATCTTAAGAAGGGCGGCGTCAACGCCCGCGAGTTCACGCCGGATGAAATGTGTACCGTGGCGCAACGCATCGGCGAATTGGCGAAAGGCTGGGGTATCACGGTGGCGACGTGCGGCGAAATCAAAGACCTTGACCAGTATGGCATCGAACACAACCGCTGCATCGACGACCGGCTGATGATCAAGTGCTTTTCACATGACAAGTGCTTGATGGATTTTCTCGCTGGGGATAATTCGGTAGGGCGCGCTCGCCGAGCGCGCCGCAGACAGTACGAAATGCCGTCCCTACCATTCTTCGGATCCGATGGCAGTGTTTCCAGCCAGTACACGAAGTTGAAGGACAAGGGCCAGCGTCTTGCCTGCGGCTGCATCATGTCCAAAGATATCGGCGAGTACAACACCTGTCCGCACCTTTGCCATTACTGCTACGCCAACACGAACAACGCAACGGCACTAGCCAACTGGAAACGCCACTGTGCTTGCCCTCACGCCGAGACGATAACAGGGAATACATCGGTAGAGGCGAGATGCGCATGAAATGCAATGTTGAACTCTTCGGCGACGACCAAAACGGCCGGAAGATGATCGCGTGGGGGCGGCGCATCGGCTGCGCGGACGCTGGACACGTGTTTGACGCAGAGCGTCGGAAAGTTGTACAAACTTTTCGTCCGCGCTTTCACTCTCCACGCCGATTTGCTATACTTGTTTCCGCCATGTTGAGGCAATCGTTTACAGACTTCATCTTCGCCACGAACACGGACGGAAGCGGCAAGGCCGCGTCCTACGTCCGTGCACTCGACATGTTTGGCCCCATCCTGGCGAAACACTATCCGAAGCCGATCGTTGGCGGCTCCATGAGGCACAGCTTTTCGCTCGCAGACATCCACGCCTTCTCAAGGTCGGGGACACGTCCTTCAAGTCGCCGAAGAAAGCATCCGCACTGGCGGTTTGCGGGTCTTTTTATGGGCGTCCCACACTGGGTAAATTATGATAAAATGCACAAAAAAGATTGCGACAGGTTTTGAAAGGGAATTCAATGTTTCACGAAATGATAAAACGTAAGCGTGATGCGTGGATCGCGAGGCCGGATTGTCCGGTGCGCGAGACAATCCAGTACATGCTTGAGCGGTCGAAATCAGGGGCGGGATTGCGCGAGATTCAGGTTGATGCCATTAAGACGTATTTGTTCCTTAAAATTGCGTGTGGCAACAGGCCGTTGGCAAAGTTGTTTTCCGAGGGTGCGTTTAGCTCGTTGGATTTGAATGCAGTTCCGCTTTCATCTACAGCGCGCACCTATCTTGCGACGCATCCCGCATCTGCGGCGCTTTTGGAATTCGCCCTGCAGAAGGAAGAGGATGCCAAGGATGTTCTTGCGCCTGATCTGGCGAAGGTTTTGAAGGAGTCGCCCGAGAAGATCAATGCGGAGGATGTATTCGATCAAATCTTCTATCGCGTTTCCTATCCTGACTATTTGTTTTCGCTGCCGATGGGCGCTGGCAAGACCTATTTGATGGCGGCGTTCATGTATCTTGACTTGATGTATGCGCAACAGGAACCGGAGTATCCCGCTTTCGCGCACAACTTCATCGTGCTGGCACCATCTGGAACGAAATCATCCATCGTTCCGAGCTTGCGTACGATTGAGGCGTTTAATCCGGCGTGGGTGATTCCCGACCCGTTGGCGTCAAACCTGAGGCAACTTATCAAGTTTGAGATTCTTGATTCAGAGACGACTTCGTCCAAGTCCAATCAGGTGCGTAATCCGAATGTGCAGAAGATTGCGCGGTTTCAGCCTTATCAGGAGATGTTTGGCGTTGTCTTGGTCACCAATGCCGAAAAGGTCATCCTTGACAGGGTG
>CACZDG010000002.1 GCA_902779865.1 uncultured bacterium | reverse complement strand
GGTTCGTATTACACGGTAATAAGGAGAGATTCTCTTAGTACCGTTTGAAGATGGTCGGGGCGAGAGGATTTGAACCTCCGACATTCTGCTCCCAAAGCACATTTGGAAACACGGTTTTTCCTAATGTTTTCGGGGTGTTTTTGCCGCAGATAGCCTTTTGACCCCCATTTTGACCCCCATTTGCGCTTGCCTTTTGACCCCATTTTGTGCTATACTGTTCGCCGTCGTCAAATAGTGTAAACAAGCCGAACGGAGAGACGGCAACCGAACGGCATAGGCAAGACAACAAGGACAAAAGACAATGAGCCTGAAGATTCAAATGAACACGGACGGGACATTTCGGTCCACGTGGTGGGGCCGCCTTTCCGTCAAGGGCAAGCGGCGCGAAACTAACCTAAGCATTCCAATCGAGGGGACAATACCCGTTGACTCGAAAGGCAACCTTCGCCTGGCAGCCAAGGGGGATGATGCCTTTGAAAAATCAAGGAAGGCGGCTCAGAAGGCTTTTGAGAAGTGGCGGCGGGAATGTCAGAAAGACCCCGCCGAACTGCAAGCCAAGGCTTACAAGGCGCGAACGGGCGAGGATATAGAGGGATTGCCGCTTTCCAAACTGTATGCGGACTGGAAATGTAATGTTATCAGAGCGAAGACCCCTTCTCCCGCTTGGGACAAGATGGTGGAAAAGTGGTTCGCCCGATTTGCCAAATTCTGCCAAGACGAAGCTCGAAAGCACAAGAAACGGTGTGAAACCACAAACGACGTTACGCCCGCGCTTGCCTCCGCATGGTTCAGCGAAATCAATGCGAAATACACATGGGAAACCGTGCTGAAGATGAAACACACTCTGAGCAAATCTTTCACCAGACTTCAGGCGAGAGGATTGACACGGGTAAATCCATTTGGCGACATGCAGTTGCAGGGCGGGAGCTCTGGCGCCAACCGGAAAGTGCCTCGCAAGGCCCTTTCCGAACAAGAACTGGAAAAACTGTTTACGTGCGCGAAAGAAGATGCGGAGTTGTATCCGCTTGTGGTGGCGGCTGCCTGCACGGGAATGAGACTTGGAGATGTCTGCAACCTCAAATGGAGTGATGTGGATTTGCAACTGGGGTTGATTGATTGCGCCACTGCAAAGACGGGGGCGAGGGTTACAATTCCGATTCTTGGCACGCTTTCAGATGTATTGACCGCAAACGTACCAGTTCCAGGCGATGGCACGCCCCCTTCCCCTTACGTGTTCCCTGCGGCGCAAGCGCAGTATGCCAGGAACAAGCACCGAATAATTCAGGCGGTGAAACCGCTATTCGCCCGTGCGGTTTTCGGGGACAATGAAGAAGCCGCAACCGAAGTGCTTGAGAACGGCGAGACTACCCGCGAACTTGCGGAGGTGATAGACGGCGCGGGTTTTACGGACCACAAGCGCAATCGGCTCATAGATGTGTACAAGCGATTCAAGGCGGGCGAGCGGTGCAGTGACATTGCCGCCGACCTAAATGTTGCCCGTTCGCAAGTCTCAATGGATTTGCGAGAGATTGAGCAATTGACGGGCGAGACCCTGCGCCCGATGGCGGCGAAATCGGCGGCACGTAAAACCCGCCTCGACCTAATAGAAAAGACAAGGCAAGAGCGGAAGGTCGGGCAACGGGCGGCTTGCATCTACGGGTGGCATTCGTTCCGGCACACGTTTGTGGTTTTGGCCTTGAAAGCGGGCGTTCCCGTTGAGGACGTGCGGCTTATTGTAGGGCATGGAGAAGCATCAACAACCATCGACAACTACTACAACCCCTCTAAGAAGATTGCCGCCGAAAGCCTACGAAAAGGCCTGAAGGGGTCTGTACTTGATAGCAGGAAAAAACGGATTGCCGCGCCAGTCCCCACAACATCTTCTGTCGATGACCTTATAGCGGGGCTAACCAAAAACCAAAGGATAGCCCTTGCACGGAAGTTGTTAGGTTAATCATCAACCCCCGCCACGGCGACCCGCCTTGCGGCCTCCCGCTCCCCGTGACGTGCGACCCAGTAATAGATTCGTTTCGGGTTTATCCCCTTGACCTCGGCCCATGCGGCAACGGGCATTGTTGCCCCTCCAATCGTAAGGAAGCGGTTGCGGCGAGTGTTTCTGGCATTCTCCTTCGCGGTAGTCCATCGGCAATTTGATGGAGAGTAACCTTGCTCATTGTCCAACCTATCAATTTGGAGACCTGGTTTGTACCCATTGGCAATCGCCCAATCTATGAATCGGTTAGGGGCATCCCGCCACTCGTCGCAAACGGCAATACCCCTAGCCCCGTAGATTCTAAACTTGAGGTGCTTGGGGTTGCCGCACCTTGCCCGCATTGTTTTCCAGACGGCATATAGCCGTGGGTTCCGATGGTAAGCCCCGTGCTTGTAGTTTCCCCGCCCCGTGATTTGCTTTTGTTCTTTCGTCATGTATAGCACTCCTTCGCGGGAAATGCCAACATGACAAGAAGAGTACCCCGTGCGGAGAACAACAAAACCGCACGGGGAAATCATTTGAAGCGAACGTACGTTTCGGTTGATTCAACAGACTTCAAGAGCCCCCATCCCCAGTCGTTAGTGACGGAATGTTTTCTTTCAACCGAATAGCACACGTTGGTTGGTGTCTTAATGACCGTTCCATTTACGTAGCTCATCAGTTCAACCCCGTAAAGACCGCCTTCCCAAGGCAAGTATGCCCCAAGGGCAAGCGAAGTACCCTCTACCATCTTGGGGGACTGAGAAGAGCATCCCGCAAACAGCAGCAAGGCAAGAGGCAAGAGAGATTTAGGCATTACCATTCCTTAATCAACTTGGTTACTTCTTCCGTGGCTTGCTTGATTTCATCGGAAGTAATCTCCCCATCATCAAGTTTTGACAGCAAGCTCTCCAAGCATCCCATTAGTTTTTGGATGCGCAGAATCCAAGCCTTGAGTGTGTCGCGGACATTATCAACGTTGCCCTTGTGTTTCCGCAAGAGGTCATTGACCTTGCCGCAGATTACTTTCTTAACTATCCATTCTAACATGATTTTCCTTCTTTCATTTCTCATTCAAAAAAATCGCGGGGTTCGATTTCGCCACCTAGAAACATTCTTAGGGGTTTCCCCGCGGGGCACTCGCCCAAATTAACTAGCCCCCATGATTCGTGATAGCAACCCACCCGCGCCCACAAGTGAGGCGATTGCCACACCGCCAACGACAACGGCCTTGACCAATAGCATGATGATATCTGATTTCCAGTCCTTCTTTTCGTCGGGCGATTTTTGTTCAAGCACAACAATCCTCACTTCGTGGTTCTGCAGTTTTTGGTCGATTATGTCAAACTTGCTGTCAAGCTTGTCAATGAGGCGGTCTATCTTTTCGCTCAATTTCACATACATTTCATCGCCCATTATTCGGCCCTCCATTCCTTTATCGTGTCGCCAACACTTGCCGCATAGGCGCGGACAATTTCAAAGGCAAGCGGATAACAGGTACCGCTTGAAACCGTATGAAAATTCGATATTAGTATCATTCGCCCTTCCCCATCCTCAAGGAAAAGCGGTAGCCCCGAATCTCCGCCATAAGTGGGCGCGAATTTGGTAGGCACGTCCAAGCCGTCAAACAAACTTTTCGGCATAAGGCCGTTCGCTCCCAGCCAATCCGCCGAAGTCTCCGAAGGGAACGGGAAGCCCGCCGCCCAAGTCCATTTGGAACCGTACCCGCCGCCGCTCGTGGAAATATCGGGCCTAAAAAGGACTGGCAAACCCCATCCCAAATCTGTTTGGGTTGCGCACCATCCCAATGTCCCGAAAGGCCCCTTGACAACTTGCCGCCATGTTTCGGCAGTCATTAAGTAAGGGCAACAACCATCGGGGATTGCCTGCCCGCTAGATACGGTCATAAGCATCAGGTCGCCCACGTCCGCCGCCGTGACCTGGGCTTGGGTGAATCCATGCGAAAGCGCCCAATCGGATGCGGCAACGATTCCAGACGGATTGACCGTGGCGGTGTTGCCCTGTGCGTCTGTAAAGGTCATTTCGTATGCAGGCCAGAAACCGTAATGCCTTGCCGTCGCCAGGACGTGCGGCGATATGGCATGCTTTGCGCAATGCCCCTGCCACCTTCCGCATGAACTGGGGACGGAATAGAGACGGCGGGCGTGCCACTTGCGGTATTCCGTCCCGTTGTAGTTATAAGTCGCCCCGTCATTGGTAGCGGATTGAACCCAATCCCTGACGGGTGAATTAAAAGTATCGGCATACGAATGGTCGGCAAAGCCGTCGTACCGTAGCCGTGTCACCGTGTTGGTCGTTGGGTTGCTTGCCGCAATCGTGTTTGTTATAAAAGTGCCTGCGGGGTCGGTAGCGCGAACGGTGTATGTCCCCGATCCGGGGAATGTCACAACGTTGTTTGAGACGGTCGCCCCGTCGCATGAGTAGGTGTAATCAGCGGGACCGAACGGCCCTTTGTAATTGACGCCGTTTATCACGTCCGCAACGGCGGCACGGCTTGTGACTCGCCGTGTGCCTACGTATGCAAACTCGCATCCGTTGGTCATGCCGCAATCGTCAACAGACTGTGTTTCATAGGTACTTGACGGTACTAGTTTCAGGCGGCGGTAGTCCTCTGCGAGCTCTGGGAACTCCGCGCCGTGCCGTTGCATTTCCAATACATCTAGGTCGCGGACGTGTTCGACCTGCGCATCCGTCAGCCATCCGCCCCAGAGCTTGTTCATCGAGGAGTAAAGAACGGTGTTTGATATGTTGCTCAACTGCGCAATTGACATCCGCACCATGGCATCTTTTTCAAACGTGCCGCGCGGATATGGCGTACCCGCTTGCCACAGGGCTTGAGTGGTACAGCGGGTATTTGGGCACTTGCCCGCAGGAGTGTACATGTCCATCTGCGCTATGCCCTTATACGCGCCGTCAATCAGTTCTATCCGCGCGCGGTAAACCGCCATGCGCCACACCGAGTCAAGACCGCCGTTAGTATAGTCGGCAAGCGGGTAGCCGCTACCATCAGTCACATCAGACTGCGCCCCCCAGAATTGATGCAGCGGATTTTCGGCAATCCCGAAACGGATATTCGCACTGGAACTTTCCGCCGTAATGCTTACCCAGCGAGAGTGACTTGACCCTTGCACATTGCGCACAAGCAGATTAGTTGCGGGTACGTAAATCTCCGTGTCCGCCACATTAAGGGTGAGCGGTGTGTCAGAGGAAACATTGATGCTATAACACCCGTACTGCCACTGCGAATCAGCAAGTGTATCGGGTACGGCATAGTTAGAAGGCAGGCACTCACTCGCCCATGTACCGCCAGAGAGGGTCAACGTCTCCATCTCCATTGTGCCGTTTACAAGGTTCGTAAGCCCCGTTCCGCCCGCTGCCGTAGAGCGCGCGGCATCATGTGTGCAGGATGCCATCACAAACGGCATGTGTACCGTATCATGTATCTCGGCCCGCGCCCAAACCGCAAACGTCAAACCGGTTTCACCGCCGCCCATGTAGCCCTGTGCCATTTCAACGGACCTGGGATAAGTTCTCGCGCACGGCGGATGATTCATATAGCTAGTCTGCGGAGTCAGCACGGGCCGCATGAGCGGCGCCATCTGCGGCGCAACCGCATACGATACCCAAATCACGAATAGTGCATAGTTTACCGCCCCCGCAACGGCCAATGTCATAGCCTGCCTTATTTTCATGCCGTCACCTCGCCATTAGTACAGGCATCCCGCAAGGATTTCATCTAACTGCTTTTCGCTGATTCCAAGAGCCGCCGCAATCGCGGGTTTCATACTAAGGAAGCGCGGATTGTCCGCCGCGATATAGGTGCAGGCATTCCAATAGTCGATATACCCTTCAGATTCTAGGAGCGCTTTCACATCCGCCCATTTCCCCATCTCCGCTAACTTCTCCAGAATTGATAACTTGGAATATTTGAGAGCGCGCGGGCGCGGGGTGTACTGTGTCCACACCGACCTCGCCGTGCCCGTTGCCGTGAAAATATAGTTAGTGCATCGCCAGTAGTGATTGGTATCGGGTCTGGGGTTGTTCTCCCATCTGTACCATCCGCACTCCATCCGTTGTTCGTCTGTAAGTGCATGAAGCCCCACCACGACAGCACCCGTCTTGAGATTGACTCCTTGAGAAGGCAATTCCCTCAATCCGCTTCCCTGTTTCACTCCGTCCTGTGAGAACAGGAACGAATCCGCCATTAAGGCGGTTGCGGCTAGTATCAAGAGTGCAAATAGTTTCTTCATCTGTTATCTCCTTAGAGAGTCGTTGACGGAACAACATACACGGTATTGCCCATGCGATATGCGCAGGCGGCAAACGTGCAATCTGTAGGCCACGGCGAATAGCCTAGGAGCTGGATGTTGTTTGCCACGGTCGCGCCACTTGCAAGAGTGATAGTACACATCACACATTGCCCTTCAGTCCATGTCGCCATATCTGCGGTCAACGTGCCACCAGAGGCAACGGACACCACACAGGCAGTGCCATCCGCTTTCCACCGCAGGGCCGCAGTGACTTCGGGCGCGGACGGCGCGGACGTATCGTTGGCGGCGGCAATTACATCTGCCCATGCAGCCGATGTCGTTTCACCGTTATCGACAATGGAAACTGAGTCATAGGTTATGTCGAGTATCCCGCCGAGAGTGCCCGTATTATCCAGTGTTAGTCCACCATTTGTTAAGGTGATCATCTTTTCCGCACTCCAGAAAAACGGCCCATCAACTGCGAGAAAATTGCCATCGGCATTCATAGCACGATTTGAGACGGTCGCATAATCACCCGGCGCGGGCGCAAACTGCGCTACCACACGGCTAACGACGGACGTAGGCGGCACGTCCTCCCATGCAGTACTATCGTCAATCGCGAACGAGCACAAGGCGGTCATCGCCGCAATGCACGTCGCAAGGCTCCTCAACTTACCCAGAATTGTCTGCACCGTCTCCCTCACCTCTCTTTGAGTTGCTACGTCCGATAGTTCGCATTCATTGAAAGTTTCAAATGCTGCCTTGTCCACCTTATCATCCGCTCCGTCAAGTCTGATCCAATTAGCACCATCGTAAAGAATTACTATGCCATTATTGATTGTCAGGTCTCCCGCAACGGGATGTTCTGGGACTTCATCAACGTACCGCACATACAGTTTTTCAATGGCGGCCTCAATGTCTGCATCCCTCTCTAGGATGTACAGGTCGCCGCAACCTAGCACGTAACCCGTGACGGGTTCGCCGTTTTCGTCTATGCCGTCCGCGATTATCTGTAGCCCGTTAGCCGTCTGCCCCGAAACATCGCAACCCGCAAAAGTGGCGACCCAAACATTGCCCGTGCGCACCGCATCTTGCACTTTGATGGCATTATCTGGATAGGTCGCAGCAACCTTGACCGCCGTGATATCCCAAGTTCCTATTCTGCGGGGAACATCCAATATCCGCAAACTTGACGGACTGCCACGAAATGAGAACACAGGCGGCAAGGGCATTTGCGGTTGCGCCGCATGGCATCGTATATCAATAGTTCCAATCATCGTTTCTTACTCCATTTTCGCCGCCCGTAGGAACGGCTTAGGTTTGATATTACTTACTTCAACTCGGTTGCCATTGCCAGTTTAGCGACCTTATCTCCGTTCTGAAATCGTACCTCACAATCAACCATGCCCCTCGGGTCTGCACAAGCAGCGACCCCGGAATGTCAGCATAATCTGTACTTGTTATCGCAATCGGAAAGGCCAAGCCCATGTCTGCGGCTATGGCATCCAACTGATTCTCCGTGTGGACGTAAACATCCGATGGGATATTGACTACACCAGCAGAATTCCACGCCAAATCAACTCGTCTTGTGCGGTAACTTCTGATAGTTTGGGCATCTGGCTTCTCCGAATGGTAATTTCCCGTGATTGATTCGACCCAGACGAGTTCCGCTGTGGCCGCCTTGTCCGATAACGGCAAATTGAAGGTCAACGAACCTGTCGTGACTCCTGTATATACTCGCTTGTACCCGCTCTTTGACCCAGTTCGTGGGGTATAGCGGAATTGCGCTTTGCCGTCACTCAGTCCATAGTAACTATCTGATGTTGTCGTAGTACTATCTTCGTCGTGCTTCGTCGTCGTCAACGTCCCCGTTATCGGCCATCCGCTAATAAAGCAAACTCTGTCGCTCATCTCCAGATCGTAGTAAAATCCGCGAACGTAATCGTTATCCCATGCAAAACCCATTTTGGGATAGGCATGGTAGTGTGATTCAAGCACGGAGCCGGGGTAGTAATCGTGCAAATGGTCAACCAGTTCGGCATAATCGCCTTCTGCGAAAACTGCATTCTGGGCAATCGCCGTGGCCAATAGTCCACTGCTTGGCCTGCTAGTCATGCTGTCGGACCCGTGGAATAGGCAATAGGAGAGGTTATACCATATCGAGTCCCAGTCGAGTTGGTAGAGTGGAAGTGTCGGCACGGGCAAATCTCGCGACGTAGAATCCTTGCTGATAGCAAGTCTTTCGTACACAGCCTCTGTCGCAAAACACAAATCCTCGGCTCGGATAACGGAAGATGAGCCATCGGCGGCAACGTCCCTCGCGGGCAAAATCCCTCCGTTGATTTGACCTACGGGGGTGACATACTGATAATCTGTCGCTGTATCAATCATTGTGCGAGCACCGCCGTTGGAATGCTTCGAAGGTCTATATCCACGACTCCGTTGGTTATGTGATACAGCGGTATTTTCGTAACCGATCCAGAAGTCTCGTTAGACGGAATATACTGCTCAATCCCCAACGAAGCACTTCTTGCCGACCAATGTGACTGCGCATCGGCGGGATGTGTGAGTGTCAAAACGAGATACCCTGTGCTGCTTGATGTCGCTGATATCGTAAGTGTGCCGCCGTTTATGAACACTCGCCCCGCCGCGAAAATGCAGTTGTCGCAAGCGGAGATTACTCCATCTTCGTACACTGGGTCAAAAGCCCTGGGAAGAGTCTCGCCGCCGCCGCCCTCGTTATAAACGTTGCCGCACTCGTACATGTCAACGTCGATAACTGGGGTGTCATCGGCAACCCAGTTGACGTTGCACCCTTGCCCTCCTTTGAGATTCTTAAGGCAGCGCACGACCCAGTTGAAGGTGTCAGCAAATCCGCGGTGCGCACCTATGGCTTTTCCTTTTCTGAGGGTTGTAGTCTTCAAGCTGCGCCTCCTTAAATATCAGCCATGCAGGGTGGGTACGAGAATGTAACAGTCGCAGGGGTCAACGTATATTTCTCGTCCGTACAATGCACCTCAATCTCAACATGATACATCGCGCCCGAATCGTGGATAACCCTTATGTCGGAATCGAGCACGGGCACCGTGTTGGGCATCTGTACCCATCCGACCCACTTTTGATTGTTCTCCGTATATTCGCGGAATTCCCAAGCCAGTTTCTGCCGCCGAAACTTAGTGTCCATCGCGGCGGCGCAGGCCTCTGCGGCTGTTCTTGTCATGCCCACATAATTATAAGCAGCACTTGACACACAGGTCGCCTTGTACCATGTTTTCCAGCCGACCTCCCAGCCCCCTTCGGTGCTATGCCACACGGCATACTGCGGGTCGCCACAAGGGGTACAAGTAATCGTCTGGGTCTTGCCCTCTATAATCTGTTTGTTTGCATCGCCGTATGTGTCAAAAAGATTCCTCGCCGCCATCATGCACCTCACTTAATCGTCAAGGCTCGGTCTAGATTAGTCTTAATATCCCTAACTGTTGTCTGCAAATTCTGCAGTATCAACTGTCTTTGTTGCTGCAACCTCTCAAGCTGATTCTGATTGTTCCCTTTGTTTTGCTGATTGTCCCAGTCGCGCTTGTCGCGCAGCCAATTCTTTTCGTCGTTTCTTAGCTTGCGACCTTGCTTACCGGTAAGCCAATCCTCAAATTCTTTGTCCGTCAAATTGTCCCACTCGTTCTTGCTCAAGCCTAGGCGCTTGGCGAGTTCTTCTTCGCGCCGCTCCCATCCTGCTTTGCGATTTGCGCCAGGCTTGCGGGAATTCGCATCGCGGTTGGCACGGTCACCAAAGCGGTTCGCCCTTCTAAAATCGTCAAAGTTGTCAGGGTTGAATTCTTGGTGGCCCCAGCCGCCCCAGTTGTGTTGGTTCGCCCAGGCAACACCGTTTGCGGCATTCTGCATTGCAAGTTCCGCATTCAGTATTGCGGTCTTGAGCTTGGCAATCTGCCCGTCAATCCCGTTTATCTGTTTGGCCGCATTGAGTTCGGCGTCGCGGATTTTGGAGTCCGCTTCCGCCTTGAGTTCCTTCGCCTTCTTCTCCGCTTCTGCCGCTTCCAGTCGTGCCCGTGCCTCTTTATCAGTTGCCTCTTGCAGCTCTTTAAGTTGCTGTTGCGCCTGCCTTTCGGCGGTTGCCGCTTCAACCCGCGCCGTCTCAAGGTTGGTACTTGCGGTCTCTACGTTACGTGTGGCGACATCTTCCGCCGCGCTTGTTTCCGCAAGCTTCAATTTGATTTCAGATAGTTGTTTTTGCGCGGCAACCAGTTTCGCGCTTGCCGCTTCTTCAGTCTGCGCAATCCGTGTTTCCGCCTGCTCTCTCGCCGCCCGTGCCGCAACCAATTGTTCCTTTGCCTTGACTGTTTCCGCCTTCTCGTCGCCTACAGTCCGCGCCAAATAACTATAGTTCTCTGCCGCCGCTGATTCAGCCGCTTTGAGTTTTGCAAGTTCTTCCTTCTGCCCTTGGACGGCATTTGACAACGTACCCTCGATTTCGTCTATCTCCGCTTGGACTATGCTCTTTGCACGTTCTAGGTTATTGAGCGAGCGAGTAGCATCTTGCAGTTGCTCCCGCGCCTTTTCAACCTCTTTCCTTGCCGCCTCCAATGCCTGCGCATTTTGCAACTGTTGCAGTTCAACATTACCTTTTGCCTGCTCAATCTGTTTTTGCGACGGACTCCAACTGTTTGCTTGCACCCGTTGCTGGATTTCGCTTTGCAAGTTGGCAAGTTCCAGGTTTCCTTGCGATTTTCCTAGCCGCTCGTTTGCATCCGCAACCGCCTTTTCGGCTTTGGATAGACGTTCTGCCGCCGCCTCTGCTTCTTTCAATTTCTTGAGGTGTTCTTCTAGCGCGGAGTTCGCCCGTGCAACTGATTCCTGCGCATCCCTAAATGCCTTTTCCAGGCGCGCCTTTTCAGCCGCTTGCGCCATCTGTTCTAACTTCGCCTTTGATTCTTCCGCCTCTTTCTTCAGTTTGCCCAACCATCCTACAACTGCGGTAACACCTGCGATTGCAAGACCAAGCGGCCCCGCCATCGCAAACGATTGAAAGAGATTGCTGACTGCGCCAGTTACTTTGCCTACCGTGCCATCCAATCCGCCGATTGCGCCGCCGATTTGGCCAATGGAATTACTGACCTTGCCGACAGTCTTAGTTACGTCGCCAGCGGCCTGCGAAAGTTTATTGAAGCCCTCCGCATTGAAGGAAGAGCCGATTGAAATGTTAATGTGGTTATCCACCATTGCTTGCCTCTTCCTTCTGCGGGAATGCCCTCTTGCGCACGTCTTCCAACGTCATGTAATACTCCGCCGTGGCCGCCTTATCCTTGTCGCTAAGAGGTATCTTGTTAATTAGGTAAGCTCGTTCTATCATCGCGGACAACTGCGGGGATGTCGCCCTAAGTGCCGCAACGGAATCAATGCCGAGAGAAGCGGCATGAAGAAACTTACCAAGCGCCCATGACTTATCAGTTCCTATGCCGCTCTTAAGTTGTTCCTTTTCATCCGCCATCAGCACGGGCATCTCGCCAGTGTCTGGGTCAACACCGTAGAGACAATAATCAATTGTCCTTCGCAGTTGTGCCGCCGTAACCTTGCCTAGATTAGCCTTGACCCATCCGCCGACCTTGACGGCAAATATCTTTGGACTGCGCAATTCCGCCCAATCAACATCATCGTGCGCAAGCACGTATGCTTCCAAGGCTAGGATGGTTGCCTTGTCCGCATCGTACACTCTCGCCGCTTCATCCAGAAACATATCCTGTTCGACACAGGGCTGCTTGAATACGATACCTTCAAGGCTTGCCACTCGCGGCATTGCGGCAAGCTCGTAACTCGGGTCATCGGTGATTCTCAACCCAAGGGCATTTAGGCGGATTACATCACGAGGGGAGACAGTCCCCCCCTCGCGAATGATGGATTCAATGTCCTCTATGGCAAGGTCTGAAACCATGTTATGAGTTTGTAACTGGTACGTCGTGAGTTAGATTACGGCTCAATGTCGCCGTCCAAGATGGGTAATTGGAGTCTGGATTGCTGCATGTGAGCGGCGCGGTGATAGTCCAATTTTCCCCCGCAGTCAATGTTGGCGCGGTGTTCCCCGTCTGTGTAATGGTGACACTTGCGGTCAACTGACCTTCTATAACATCGAATGCAACTGTCTCGCCGTCCTTGGTTGCGCGGCTGATAGTTCCGCCTGCGGTGTAGTTTGCACTCTGCAAGTAGCATCCTGTTCCCGAAAGTGAGAAAGCACCCCACAGTATCTGCGCATGATGACAAGCAGAAAGAGTAGTGGCGGGGAAAGTATATGTACAGTCCGTGCTAACGGTGTCAGCGGGTATTTCCTCACCGCTTGCGGAAACAGTAGGCGCGGAACCGGCCGCAGTGTTAATCGTGATAGAACCCAAGGTGAATTTCTTAGTGGCATAGTCACCCGTACCCGCAATCACGGTGCCGCACTTGATTGAGCCAAGTGTGACGTTTGATTTGACCGCATAACTGCAATCGGGTGAAAGAGTCTCCGCGAACACCTCCCAAGCCACATAGTCCCCTTTTTCGTTCTGCGCCTGCACAGTCGTTGCGGCCTTGTTTTCATTGGAGTCGGTGATTACAAGACCTGTTGCCCCGCCGCTACCGTTGGTTGTCAGGCTGAAGAAGTCATGTTTCGATTTGAAGGACATCGTTTGTTTTCCTTGTTAGTTAGTTGTTGGTTGTTTCTTCGGAATCTTGAATGACCCCGAAAATCGTCATTGAATGAGAGTATTGCCAGACTTTATCCGCCCTATCAAATGCGAACGAGCCCGCATCCAGTTGGAAGCCCGTGCAATCGATCTCGCCGTCAATCGTGAAATCACTGTGAGTATCATCGTAGCACCTCTGCCACCGCTGCAAAACGGACATGATTTTGCTTGCCACGTCAAGGTAGGTCATCCCGTTGTAGTCCACATCCGCCCTAATGTTGGCGGTAACACCAATCTCAATCTCGCAAGTTGGGATGGTAGGTGACGAATACTGCCTAGGTGCCGCCTTCACGACTACAAGCCCATGAGCCGATTCCGCCTCTACCGCCTTCAATTCATTGACCGCCGTAGGTTGCAAAGAGCCAACGACCTGAATATCGGCAATGCCGTGTTCAGCAAGCACCGCCGTTATTGTGTCCGCCACTTTCTTCTCTAGGATTTGCTCTACCATTCGTGTTACCTTCTTCTCTTACTTACTTCGCCTGGACACTTCGGGGAATGGAGTATCGAGCTTTGCAAAATTGAGTATGCCTTTGCACTTGAGATTGATTACACTCGCCGCCTTGTTAGCAGCTTTCTTTAGAGACATATCGACTATGCCGTTGCCGCCCTCCACCGCAAGCACGGCATAGTCCAAAAGGTCGTTCAAGTCAAGCCTGTATTCCTCGCCGTTCTTGATTTCCGTTTTGCGGGTTAGCTCCGTTGCCTTTTGCGCCACGTTCTGGTTGGTTTGGTAGCCGTCCTTGATGGTACACGTTTTACTCATAAGTACGGACAATGCCTTTCGCGCAAGCCCCTTCATCGCGCGCATTCTAGCGGCAATTCTCCGTTGCAAAGCCCACTCCGCTCTTTCAGCCGTTGCCGCCACGATATAGTATGTAGTTGTCCTACCCTTCCATTCATCAGCCGCCTTGAACACCTGTACGTTCTTTGTTAGGTCTTCAACCAATAGCCGCTCGCCTTTTGCAAGTGCATATTTCACTCCGCCCGCAGTCCGCAAGCACGGCTTTCTCGTCCGCCCCTCAAACGACAATTTGAGTTCCCCGCAAACTGCCACTTCAACATGAGGCGGCTTGCTATCGTCTGCAACTCTAGTTGCCGCCCTGATTGACCGCAGTGCCGTTATCGCAATCGCCGCGACCGCATCCTCTTTCGTTTCGTTGCACCACTTAATCCGGTGCTCTATCAACCGCTGAAACTCTGAAATCGTCCGTCCGCTTGCGGCTGTCATCTGTACGGTCGTTTGCAACTCAGTTACTCCGCGCCTTTATCACAAGCCCCATCGCGCCATCAGAAACAACCTCTTGCACGGTGTAACGTTTGCCGTCCCGCTTGAGCACATCGCCCCTCACAAGTGCCTTGATAAATGGCCAATCGCACTTGCGCACAAGCACGTTGATTTGCTCGCAATCGGAGTCCATCATGTCTTCCGAAATCGGTAGAGCCGTGTTGTCCAAAAACACGGATGCTTGCACGGTCGTTTGCTGCCCGTCCTTGCGGCTGATCCAAATGTCCTCGTCGTACATCGGGTCAAAGGCGGAATCTATGTCGCTGAATGGTGATTTACTCATGGTAGTATTACTTACTCCGATGCCAGACAAAAGAAAACCCACCCCGAAACGGGATGGGTCTTTGTGCTTTGTGAGCTGCCGTGTGCCGTGTGCTTACGATGCCGTAGTGGACGCAACCAGAATCTTGGCAGGTTGAAGGAGCGCGAATCCAAACACAACCTCCGCGCCCAGATACTTTGCATCCGTGGCATTAGCACCGGTGGAGCGGATTTGGAAGGACCAAGGGCCAATCTCTGGAACCGACAGGGTCGCAACCTCAAAAAGGTCGGGGTTCTGCACAAGCGGGAGACGGGTTGCAATGCCGATAGCATCATTGGCGACGATAGCCGCATCAAGGGTCACCGCCTTGTCAGAGGCATTCGTGTACCCCACGGCATCCTGGAGTTCCGCAACACGGGCAAAGCCCATGAAGCGGTCAACGTAGCCATCCACAAGCGCCTCCTGCGCACCGATGGTATTATACGGAAGCGCCTCAATGAGGTCGGAGTAGAGGTCGGCGGGAAGTAGCAGTGTCGCCTCGCCTGGATTGACACCAGCCGCGATTGCAGCTTTCCTCATGTTTTTGACCTTTGCGATTGCGCCGCTGCCGCTGATAGTCATAGCGGTCGTGCCAGTGCCCTTGAGCACACCATCGACAAGGACCGTGTCGGCCATGTACTTTGCAACAGATTCGACACAGCAAACCGTGGTCTGCTCCGTCCAATCACGGCCTGCATCAGTCTCCATCTGGTCATCGGGAAGCAGTCTGCGGGCTGCCCAAGGGTGCTTGTTAAGTTCGATGTTCTTTCCATCCAGCCCCGTGGTGGAAGCAGATGTGTAATCGTTCGTTCCCGCCGCGAATTCAGCCGCAGCAGCGCGGGAATAGACAGGCACTTTGACAACCGCGCCCTTTTCCTGTGCGGACTCCGCGAAGGAATGAGCGAAGAGCCCAAGAGGGGCAAGTTTGGTACGGGCCGCGCGGACAGACTCCTTTGCGGCAATGTCAAGTGCAAGGTTAGATATGGAAGTTGCCATTTTCAGTTTCCTTAATGTGAGTGAGTTAGTTAGTTTCTGCGGATTGCCGAATAAGCAGCCCGCCAGTTTTTCGCCGCATCGGATTGACCAATCTGCGGTGTCAGCACACTTGCATTCAGCTTTGCAAGTGTGTTGTTTTTTTCCGCAAGGGCTGATGCCGTCTCCGCCAATTCCCTTTTGGTATCTTCAAGCGATTTGGTGAGGCTGGTAACTGTGGCTTGTGCCTTCGTTAGTTCCCCATCCTTCGCCTTGAGCTGAGTTTCGAAATCGTTTATCTTCGCATCGTACTCTTTGCGGAGAGCATCTATCTGCTTAGCCATCGCGGACTGCATACCAGATACCCGCCTGTCCGCCTCCGCCTTCGTTATCATCTCTGCGGGTTCGTCTGCGCTTGAATCTCCGAGCTTGACCTCTTCCGCCTTGACCTCCGCATTTTTCAAGCCGAAATAATCAATACTCGCATTGATTTTTTCTTCTGCCTTGGGTTCATCTGCCTTTGGCTCCGCTTTCGCTTCCACCTTCGCGGAAACCAAATCGGTTATCGTCTGCGGTATATGAAGCCACTTCGGCATTTCGCGCCCCGCGAAAGCCGCCGCCTTCAACGGCTCTGCAACTGGTATCACCTCCGCATTGAGTTTGTACGTCTCTGCCTGTTCGCCAACAATCCAAGTTTCCTCTTCCATGAGTTTGCGAATTGCCTCATCAGACAGATCAAACTTACTTCTGTAAATCGCAATCAGAGCATCGCGGAACTTGTCAAGGGTCTCCGCCTCTTTGCGGAATTCCTCGGCATTGCCGACAGAGTAAGTGTACGGTAGGTGGACCATCAAAAATGCATTGCTATCAATCCGCAGAGTATCGCAAGCACAAGCGATTGCAGAAGCCATGCTTGCGGCAATGCCTATCACATGTGCCATTGTCTTGTGCCCCTCCGCACTCGCCATCTTGAGCATATTTGCAATCGCCAACCCCGCAGGCACGGACCCGCCGTAAGAGGTGACTTCCAACTCTATCGGCTCATTCGGCTCTAGCCCCTTTATGAAATCAGAAACCATCGCGGGGCACACGTCTTCTGGGGTGTACCTATCCGCTTCCGTGTCAACAATGTTGCCTGCTATGAGATACTTCATCTGTGTTTTCTCCGTTCTTACTTACTCTTTGTCAATCATCGCGCTCTCGCCGCCGCTCAATAGCTTGAAGGCGGGATGCGGAATGCCGTTTGCTTTGCACCAGGCAAGTTCGTCTTTAATTGTTTCAAGTTTGCTCTGCCAATCGTTGCCCAACACGTCCCGATAGCTCGCCGTCAAGTTCTCAAGTTTCATCTTGATAGCCCTCTGGTTCGCCTCTTCGTCAAGTGCTTGCTGTTTGGGCCAATCCCAAGCGATGCTTTCAAGTTGGTCTTCGTCAAGCGGCTTGATTATGTTCCGCTTTGCCGCCCAAGCCGCCCACTTGCGAAACGCCCAATCGCAGAACGATTCAAGTTGTTTCTGGTATTGTTGAAATGCTCTTTCGCTGAAAAGTTGGTTAGCCTTGAAATCGCCGTTTGTCACCTTGCCCGTTGCCCACATCTGGCTAAGGCCGAATGGGCTATAGCAACGTCCGACCATCCAATCGACAAACGAGGCAACGTTTGGATTCGGGTTCTTCTGGTCTACCAACTCTGCCTTAAAACCAGGCGGCATGACCTGATATTCCGCTTGCGCCGAATTGAATTTCTCCAGTCGCTGTGTCTTTACCTCTTCGGTTTCTTGCGCAGTGAGTTTTTCTATCTCTTCTTCAGATAGATTCTGAATGTCTTCATCAACCCCAAAAGCGGACGGTTCCGCGACCTCTTCGTCCTTCTCGGTAGGTTGCAGAATCTGCAATAGCATCTGAGCATTACGTTTGCTAGACTGTAAAACAAAGGTCTTGAGGCTGTCCACGTCCAAGATGCTTCCCAACACATTTGCAAGGCGGCTAACTCCTCTGCCTTGGTGTGGACGGAAACGGTTTGAGAAAAGGAAATAATCGTTTTCCCATGATAAGGCATCGGGGTCACGATGGAGAAACCAACACTTGCTCGGATCAAACGTCTCGGCACCACGGCAAGCACGGGACACAATGCAACCGATGTTCCGCCCGTAGGCATCGTACACAAGCCCTTGGGATTGCTTGGCATCCCGCCCGTAGTGGTATCTTAAGGCATCCTCGCTTGTGTTCCCAAGTTCATCCGGCTCAAAAATTAGGAGTTTCCCCGAATCGGTCACAAGCCCGTTATCAAATAGGGCAACGGTGTTGCCGCCCAATACATTGGTGATTAGGATGAGTTGCAGAACCTCGTTAAAACTGCATCCATCGAAGAAGTCTGAATTTTGGGTAAATCTTGCGAACGGGCGGATGATAGCCTTATCGTTATCCCACGGCAGAATTACCTTGCCGCCGACCGTGCCGACAACGTTTTGGGTTAGGATGGTTAGCAGTGTAGCCAAATCGGTCGAGTTGCGGGCGGCTTGTCTCGCCAAATCCAAGAGACGACCGCGACCATAACTGTTAAGTATGCGGTCTTCGTCTTCAGTCTCTACATGCCCCAATGGACGGTTGTATTGATCCGGCGAAGAAATTATGTTGTACTTCGCCTTGTTATAGATTCTTGGCCGCTTTGCCGCTTTCGTTTTCGGGGCTTCCGCTTTCCGTCCAAAAAGTCCAAACATCATAGTTACCCCCAGCAAATATAGTGACTCGTTATCGGGTTCGCGCTCTTGCCCGCTAGGAGGTTGCGGAGTTGTCTTGTCTCACGCTGAAGTTCCGCAATCAGCTCCGTTATCTTTGACAAGTCAAGGCGGGTGTAGCTCTTAGAGCCGCCACCGCTTGAAAGGGTCGCGGAAGCATACCCGCGAACGGCAATATCAATGCGGCACCGCTTCAATGCTTCAATGTCGCACTCTAGCGATTGCAGCCGCTCTAGGATTTTTCTTTTCTGATTAGTAGTCATCTACTCTTTACTTACTTCGCTAGATAATGCGGATTCGTGGCCTCCGCACGATTCGCCGCTTTGCAACCTTCGCGATAGGCTTTCCAACATGGGTCGGTGTAGCAAGCCCCAACGACGCATAAGCGGCTAGAGCCTGCCCTATGGCATCTAGGGCATCATGGTCTGGGCCGTTCGCCTTCCACCGGTAATCGGTTGTCCCGTCCGACCGTTCCCGCTTGTAAAGCAAACGTTCGGCCACCACTTGAGCAGCCCATTTTCCGTGATTCCCGCCCTTGTACCATGTAATACTTCCCAAGTTGCCGATGTCCGCCAAAAATCCCTTTTGGACATTCTCATGGTAGAGGTCGGCATCAAAATACATCCACTTTCGACCCGTGCCGCTCTTCGTCTGTTCTTCTTTATCGCCACAAAGCAATGTGCGGTTTACAGATTCTTTGAGACGTGATTGCAACCTCGTCCTAAACTGTGTAGACGCCTTGCCGACAAATCCACAGCAGGGCAACCCGCATATCTGTTTGCTATTGCGGGCGAAGTCCAAAGCGGGATTCCAGTTTGCGCCGTTGCAGTCGATAGCCCACCCTTGAATTGGGTGAGTCAACTTATCAGAGATTGCTTTGAGTTCTTTGCCCAAAGCGGCTAGTGCCTCATACACTGCTTTGTAATATTCCGCCTCTGTGAGGTTCGCCCTGATCCGCACCTGTGAAAACTTGTGCCAAACGATTCTGCAAGTGCCATCCCGCATGAAAACACAAATCACAGTTGTGTAATACTTTGAAGGGTTAAGATCCGTGCTTGCGCACACGTACCTCACATTCTCCGTAGGCACTTCCAGTTCCGAATAATCGCCCACCCGCGCATTGACGATTGAGGCGGTAATAGGCAGGCTTGTGGTAATCTCCTTTGGACTCTGCAAATATTCGGCCGCGAAAGCAGCCTCCCCAATAGTCCTCTGGATTTCCAGTAGTTTTTGCAGAGCGGATATGTGCCCGTCCGCCTCGGAATATCTCTGCGGGTTGAAAACTTCCGCCCCCTCGTTCATCTCGGCAAAGTGGTCTTTGTAGAACTTCAGAGACCCCGTGTGCTTATCAGTAGAGATGTCCTCTTGCAAGCACTCTTCGTCCCAGAGTTGGAAGTATTCTTTCCATAGGTTCTCATTCTTGGGGAAGCTAATCACGGATGGGAAGATAGTAGTAGACCATGCCTTATCAGCTTTGACTTTCGCCACAAGGTCCTCGGGCAGAATCTGTGTTGCCGTCTGGATGATGCTCAATCGGTTCTTGCCCGCCATCGGCATAATATCCTTGCGGATGGTGTCCCACACCTTTTCCACGGCCTGCGGGTTAGCGGCTATTTCTGATGTCTGCAAGTCGTCTAGCAGGGCTAGGGATGGCCTTAAAACGCCATGTTTCAATCCTCTGATTGCCGACCCAACACCTCTGCAAGCAATCAATGAGCCGCTTGTGGGCAACTCCTTCCCCTTTGAATCTTGCAACCTCCCAAAAACAAGTTGGCTTGCCGTCTTGCCGATGTCAACCGTCTTCCCTTTGTACGTCTGCTTACGGTGGTAGCTCCCATTGCAAAGTGCAAACGGCAAGCATATCTCTGGGTAGTCCGTTGCAAACGGTGTATCCTTCTCCGCAACCGCACGAAAGATGTCAGATAGGATGTTATTCGCCGCTACCTGATTAGCACTCACCACCACCACAAACTTTTGCAAGCCCGTTGCCACGGCATAGAGAGCCGCACACTCCATGTAGCTTGTCTTACCCGACCCGCGACCCATGAGTATGCAGTAGTTTTGCCTCGCGGACAAGGCACCGTGCATTTGCTCTAAGACTTTCTCCCCAAGCGGCGGCGGCTCGTCTTCTAGCAACAGCCCTATGCAGTAAGTCTTGACCCAAGCGGCAAGCGATTTCTCCGCCTTACGCCTACGCCGCATATTTCGTGCGGCAAGAGCCTCGTCCATGAGGGTATCAATCGCCGCCGCATTGTCATTGTGGCGACGGTTTAGCTCCGTCTGGGTAAGTGCATGGTCTTCGTATATTCGTTTTTTCGCCATAAATCAATCATTTTTCTAGGTGTAAGGAACACTCCGGCCTCGTGGGGTTTTCCCTTGAAACCCCTACCTGCCTACCCAGGGGGGTATCAATGGTACTCCTCCACCTTCGCCCGCATAGCACGGACAAACGCCCTCCGTCTCCCCGTCTGCGGTGCTTGCTCAATCGCGGACAGAGACATTTCCCTTTCTGTATTCCGTCTGCGGTAGTGTTTCTTCAAGTAGGTAGCATTACTACAAAAGCAGATTCGTGACAAATACGAAAAGAGAGTCCCCTTGTCGGCTCGGTAGTTCCGCAGATTGCGAATCATCTTTAGTATCGCCTCTTGTGCCATGTCTTCACGGGTTGCTTGCGAGTATCCACAAAAGTGCCTGCTCTGCAAGATGCGCTCAGCAATCGTCATCATCATCCGTGCCAGTTCGTCGCTGATGGTTCGGCTCTCTGGTGTCTCGCCAGACGCGACCCAATCGTGCCACTCGCGAAGAAGGTCGGTATTATCCACATAGATTGATTTAGGTTTGGTTGTCATAGTCTCTCCGTGTACATACTACTTACTCCATCGTCTTTTCCTATACCCTGCCAACGGGTAATCCCCCATGCACGGAAAGCCATCAAAAACGGCCCCAGGACGCATCCGCTAAATAGATGGGTATCACCATGTCCCCGAATGGCAAGGGACGGTTCTAGTGGCATCCCTGCAACCAGGACGGCCGAATGTGAAAAGTTTGATGCAACCGCTAAGGTTGCATGAGGCAAAATGACCTTGCCTTGAAACTTTTTGCATGAGGGCGGAAACGTACAGTGCGCAGAAGTTTTCCCCAGACCCCTTTTAAGAAAAAAGTCTCTTTCTTGCGAAAGAGACTCTGTTAGTATTAATATACTCCGTAGGTCTTAAGAGTATTAATATATCTAGTAATCTTGGTCACGATGCCGTCGCGCCGTCTATATTATATATATATATATTATCTTGGTCACGATGCAGATAACCTTGGAACATCTACTTTCAGCCGTTGCCCCAAATCGTAATCCGCCTCATTGGCAAGTCTGTACAAGGCTGCTTGACCGCCTCTTGGATGGGCGATGCCCGCACGGGCAACAATGAGGTGATTATGAGTGATTGCCCTTTGAAGGAATCGGGTGACGGTGTTTTTGCTTTTGATTCCGAATGCCGCTGCTATGCGGGCGGTGGCGAAAGCGAACGAGCGCCCACCCTCGCCCATGAGAAGTGTGCCCATCCAAAGACGGCCGTAGGCATCATCGCTCTTTTTGCACCATGGCGGCAGGGCTACGTTTGAAATGCCGTCAACCATTCGTGCGGTTCGTTCGGGCGCATCAAGCGGTAGATAATCCGCATACTGTGAATTAGTGGCAACGGAGAGTAGAAGGTTCTGCTCCCGTTTTGAAACGTGGTGCTTTGCAAAAGCCGCCCTTAGAAAATATCGGTGCGGGATGCAATACTCGCGGCAGATTCTGACAAGGCGGCAGACCCATTTACGCCGCAGGCGGTTTTCGATGTCAGGATTGGGGTCGCAAGGGAAATCTCCAATCTTCGCCTCAATATTAATGTCGTCACTATGATGACGCGACTCCGTCGCGTCATCGCACGATGCTTGTGCTAGTTCATAATCCATTCTGATACCTCTTCTTTCTCTGGTCGGCTCTGATACTCCGCTCCTGGTGAGAGAGCGGGGTACTCCCTTTCGGTTTCCCCCTAGGGTATCAGAGTGAGGTCGGCACCACCCGTGCCTCAAACATATAATGCTATGCAGTCAATTTCTGGTCAAAGACCTCCTCCGCGTCCGCAAGGCTGTACCAGTAGGCAAGGATTGAAAGTAGGTAATCTATGCGAATGAAATACATAAAAAGTGCCGATGGTTCTAGGCTTGTCCGCCTGCGGAGCATCCGATCAGTCCGCCTTGACCAAACATCTGGCAACGGCTTTGTGGCGGCTCGGATCACCGCACAGATGCGGAACGGGGCAGACCCAGTGATACTAGCGGGGTATGCCGCCATAGGCGATTCCACAGAGGGGCGAAATCTGCCCCTTAGAGCGCAGCGCGACATGGATAGGTTACTTTCCATCCTGAACGGCGGTCGGCTTGCCAAGGGCGAAATTTGGCCCTCCGCGGAAGGAGGTGCGGAATGAACCCGTACATGGCAGAAATCACCATAGCGCAGGCGGTTGTTGCCATCCTGATAGGAGTTACGGTTGTCATGCTAGTATGAAGCCCCCCTCTAACCTCGCCACACAAAGACAAGGCCAGAGGGGAACTTTCAGATATTACTCCTCCACCTCCCCGAAGATGGCCTCGTACTTATCATTAGCGCACTCCTCCACCCAAACCCGCGCCTCCGGCTCGGTCAGCGGACTAATGTCCGACCTAGTATCATGAAGTACTCTCCCGTATGCTTCTGGTATAGTGTCTCTTTGCAGTAACCGCCATTGTTCCAGTCGGCTAACCGTGTAGCCGTCTCGGTGTCGTACTTTTTTCCGTTGATGATTTTCTTCATTTTCGTTTTTCCTTTTTTGGTTTTCTTTTGTTTTTACATCCCCGCGAGACACTCATCCCGCGGGAAATTGTTTATGCAGACTTCCGCAGACCGTCCGCATAGTCGAACACACTCTGTAGCCTTATCCTGTTGACGCCATCCAACGGAACAATGTCAAGCCTACCCAATCGGGTTAGCCTGTACACCGTCGGGCGGCTCACATTAAGCCGCTTCGCCGCTTCGGTGAAGGTCACCAACCTGGTATCCACCTCTTTTTTAGAGGCGACACCATCCGTGCCGTTAAGAACGGCATCTACCTTCGCCAGCGTCGCGGGACTAGCCGCCAACACCTTCATTATTCTTTCATCTGTTGTCATCCTTTTTTCTTCTTCTTTCTGTGAGTTGAGTGCCTTTGTTGGTCAACGGCACATATTGTATCATGGGTGCGATTAGGGTCGCAAGGGGGTGGAGATGGTATTTTTTTCATGGGGGAAAAAAAAGAGCGGCGAACTCAATCGCCGCCCTCTCTCACTTCCGTGAAGTTGCTCTCTTTATAGTCCAGCCAACTTGAAGATAGAGTGCAACGTGCCTTGCCGCAACGGCCTGTTGCCGTGATGCGGAACGGGCACGGAGCGTCCTTCACCGTTTACCCAGATGAAGTGACTTCCTTGTGTGCGGTCATGGCGAAAGCCCGCATCTTTGAGAATCTTTTCCACCTGCTGCGCGGTAAGCGGTTTCATCGCGCCACCTTCTCGCCCATGCCGAAAACCATTGCCTCAGTAACTTCGACAAGATACTTGCGAAGTTCAGGCAGTGTATCTGCCTCCGTGAAGCAATCCTCATGCCCCCTCACCTTTGCGCAGAAGCCGCCAGACGGGTCGGGGGTCACGTCGGCTGTGAATGCCTGCCCGTGCGCCGTGAAGTCCATCGTCTGCGGGGCCTTGCGAAGGTCGGGCAAGCCGCGCACCGCGACGATGAAAGCCAGCACCCCGTTCAAGTCCATGTTGTACCGGCTAAGTTTCCGCTCCGCCCGTTGGGCAAGGTCAAGGTCGAGGGTCGCCGCCCTCGTTCGTCTCGTTCGCTCTCTCACTCTCATTTGCTCACTTCCTTTCTGCTTGTCGGCAATAGTATATCACAATCCGCCGATTATGGCACTACGCTTCGCGGCATATTCCGCAGCCGTTCCGCCACCCCCCGAATTCCCAATAAATCCTGACCCCCATTTTGACCCCCACCCGACCCCCACTTTGACCCCCACTTTCAGGGGGTAAAAAGGTGTAAAAGTTTGTAAAGGCTAACAGTGGCAGACATGCACGAAACCCTTGCAAATATTGGGTGAAAACCACTTTTTGAATGGTCGGGGCGAGAGGATTTGAACCTCCGACATTCTGCTCCCAAAGCAGACGCACTACCAGGCTGTGCAACGCCCCGAATAAATCAAAACGCCTTACGCGATGATTCGTATTCCTCTATCCGTGAGGCTATGAGCCCCGATACGTCGTTGCGCGCGGCGTTTGCACCCACGCGCACCGCATGGTAGATCGCCTTGTGGGACGAACTGCCGTGCGTTATGATCACCGCACCCGGTACGCCGAGGAGGGGCGCACCGCCGTATATGTCTGGGTCTAACTGCGCCTTGAGGCTCTTGAAGGCCCCCTTGAGGAGCAGCGCACCCAATACGCGGAACATGCCGCGGAAGCATTCCCGCTTGAGGAAGTAGCTCACGGCATGCGCAAGCGACTCGCTCGTCTTCAGCACGACGTTTCCAACGAATCCGTCGCACACCACAACGTCTGTCTGCCCCTGGAAGATGTCGTGCCCTTCCACGTTGCCGCGGAAGTCGATGCCCTGCACCTCCTTGAGGAGACGGAACGTTTCCTTCGTCATCTCGTTGCCCTTGCAGTCCTCCGTTCCGATGGAAAGAAGTCCGACAAGCGGCTTCGTGCGCTTCAGCACGCCCTGCGAATACACGCTGCCCATGATCGCGAACTGCACGAGCCAGTCGGCATGGCAGTCCATGTTCGCACCGGCGTCGAGCAGCAGTAGCGGACGGCGTGGGATGCGCGTGGGCAGGACGGTTGCAATTGCGGGACGCTGTACGCCCTTGATGCGGCCGAGGTTTAGGATGGCGCTCGTAGCCACCGCGCCAGAGTTGCCGGCCGAGACGAATGCGTCCGCCTTCCCATCCTTCACAAGGCGCATCGCCACGTTGATCGAGCAGTCTTTCTTCTTGCGTACGGCGGTGACGGGACTTTCGTCCATCTCCGCCACGTCGGGCGCGTGGATTACCTCCAACGTGCCCTTCTTCGTGGCCGCCGCGACTTCCTTGGGGTACTTGGCAAGCTCCGCATCGATCAACTCCTTGACGCCGACAAGGAGGACCTTGACGTCCTCCAGGCCGATAGCGGCATCCACTCCGCCCCGGACAATTTCGCCCGGCGCGTTGTCGCCGCCCATTGCATCAAGTGCAATGCGAGTCATACGCCCCTTACTTGGCTGTTACGCTCAGAACCTTGCGGCCGTTGTACATGCCGCAGTTCGGGCACACGTGGTGCGCCTGCTTCATGCCGCCGCAGTTAGGACACGCCTGCACGGAGGCGAGAATCGCCTTCTCGAGCTGGCCGACGCGCTGGCGCTTGCGCATCTTTGACTTCTTATGCTTAGGTGATGCCATTGTTCACTCTCTTTCTTTTCTGTTCTTCAATCTTTCTCTTTTTCCGGAAGGAGCGCATCAAGCGCCCCCCAGCGGTCGTCGCGCACCTCGTGAGCACACGCGCAAGGACCCTCGTTGAGGTTCTTTCCGCACGTCGGACACACGCCGCGACAGTCCGCCCGACACACCGGGTATGTCGGAAGGCCCAATATTATACTTTGTCTTAGCTCATCAGTCAAATCAACAAATTCAGTTTTTTCATCCGTCTCGACGCTCGCGAGGAAGTCCGGAACCGACACCGTGAAGTCGAAATCGCCCCCGCAACGCGAACACACTGAGTCGAAATCCTGCTCCAACGTGCCGCGCGCGACGAGTTCGCGCCCCGCCATCTGCACGAAAAGCGAGTAGCGGATTCCTGCGAACGGGTGCAGGTAGTCGTCGTGCAGATCAAGAACGGAGTCGTCGAGAACGCCCTCGACGTCCTCGCCGTCCCGGTCAAGCCTGGCAACGTCTATGGTGAGGCACTTGTCCAAGGATCTACCCTTTCATCTCCTCCAGGCGCCGCTGCACTGCGGGCGTGACGAACGGCGAAGTGTCGCCGCCGTAGCGCGCGATCTCGCGCACGGTCGAGGCCGTCACGTACGCGAGGTTCTCGCTCGGCATCATGAACAGCGTCTCGATCTCCGGCGCCATGCGACGGTTCGTGAGCGCCATCTGGAACTCGTACTCGAAATCGGAATAGACGCGCACGCCGCGTATTACCACGCGCGCACCGCGCTTCCGGCAGAAGTCCACGAGCAGCGTGTCCAGTATCTCAACCTCCACATTCGCAAGGCCGGCCTTCTCCACGTCCTCGCGGATCATGTCGATGCGGTGGCTGGCGTCGAAGAGCGCACCAGACTTCACGCTCGTCGCGGCCACTGCCACGATGAGACGGTCGTAAAGGCCCGCCGAGCGCGCGATCAGGTCGAAGTGACCGCGCGTCATCGGGTCGAACGTGCCCGGATAGACTGCAACTGTTTCTGCCATGGCCGAATAGTATATCATAATATCCCGTTTCCGCCAAATGCACTTTTATGGTATAATAGCGGGGCCATGAAAAAAACACCTACATACGTTGCGCTTGCGGCCGTTGCCGCAGGCTTTGCTGGAACCGCTGCGGCGGATACGCTCGCCGCCAAAACCCAATTCGGCAGGAACGAGATCAGACTCTACGCCGAACCGCTCGCGTACGAAGTCCTCCGCGACGGCGTGCCAGTAGTGCCGAAGACGCCTATCGGCATCATGCTCGACGGCACGTGCAGGAAAGACGCGAAGTTCCTCGGCGCGACCGAACGCGCCGTTGAATCGACGATGCAGACGCCGGTTTACAAGAAGGCGTCCGTCGATCTCTCCGCCCGCTTCGCGCGTGCGGACTTCGGCGACTTCGCGGTGTCCCTTGCCGCACGCGCTGACGGCGTGGCGTGGCGCTTCGAGCTGAACAAGGCCGCGACGGTCACGGCGGAAGGCGCTGCAATCACCGTGCCCGAGGGCGCACGCTGCTGGTTCAACCGCAACTCCCTCGGAAACTGGGGGTGCGAGGAGTCGATGCCGGAGTTCACGGACATGGCAACGCTTCCGAACGATCCGAAGAAGACCTACTATCTCCCCTTCGCCTACACGACTGGCGGCAAGACGGTGGTAGTCACAGAGACCGACCTCCACGACTACCCGATCTGGAACTTCAAGGAGGTGCAGCAGAATGCGTCCGGCGCGCGGATGCTCCCGGAAATGGAACGTGCGCCGAAGGCGACGGAGCGCGTCGGCGGATGGGGCAAGGTCCGCGGACTGCAAACCGGCGGACGGTGGGTCCGCGTGACGAGCCACGAGGACTTCCTCGTTCAGGCGACCGGTCCCCGCACCCTTCCATGGCGCGTCTTCGTGCTGGCGGACTCGCCCGCGAAACTCTGCGAGGCGGACATCGTATATGCGCTCGCTACGCCTGCCGCGGAAGGCTCGGACTTCTCGTGGGTCAAGCCCGGCAAGGTCGCATGGGACTGGTGGAACTGCTTTGACAACCGCCGCGTGCCCGCAAACGGCGGCTGCAACACGAAAACCTACGAACGCTTCATCGACTTCGCCGCGAAGAGCGGCGTGGAATACGTGATCTTCGACGAGGGCTGGAGCGAGAGCCTCAACATCTGGAAGTTCCACAAGGACGTTGACGTGCTCCACCTCCTCGAATACGCGAAGCAGCGCAACGTCGGCATCATCCTCTGGATGGCGTGGGCGCAGGTGTACGGCGACGAGGAGCACGTGGCATCGCACTTCGCGAAACTCGGCGTCAAGGGTTTCAAGGTTGATTTCATGGACCGCGGCGACGCGGAGGTGGCGACGTTCCTGGAGAAGTTCGCGTCCGTCTGCGCAAAGCACAGGATGCTGCTCGACTACCACGGCGCGTACCGTCCCGTGGGCCTCAACCGCACCTATCCCAATATCCTCAACTACGAGGGCATCCACGGCCTCGAACAGATGAAGTGGGCGCCTGCGAACAAGGACATGGCGATGAACGACGTCGCCTGTTTCTTCCTGCGCCTCACGGCTGGCCCGATGGACTACACCCCCGGCGCGATGAACAACCTCCCATACGGCAAATACACCGCCGGCGAGGGGCACCGCTACCCCGGCTCGGTCGGCACGCGTTGCCACCAGATGGCGATGATGGCCCTTTACGAAGCATACCTCCAGATGCTTTGCGACTCGCCCACGAGCTACGAGCAGAACGAGGAGTGCTTCCGCTTCATGGCGGGAGTGCCAGTGACGTGGAACGCCACCGTCGGCCTCGGAGGATGTCCCGAGACGATGGCCGCCGCCGCACGCAAGGCGAAGGACGGCAGCTGGTACGCGGCAGGGCTCTGCACGAAGAAGCCGCGCGCCTACGAGATCGACACGTCCTTCCTCGGCGGCGGAGACTGGACGGCAGAGATATTCCGCGACGCACCTGACGCCAATGAACATCCCACGCACTACATCCATGAGACGAAGAACGTGAAGTCAGGCGACAAGGTTCCCGTCCCCATGTCCGTCGGAGGCGGATTCATCGTCAAGTTCACGCGCCGCTGAAATGGGAAACTCATTTTCCAACCCGACCGACTACTTTGCGTCCCTGCTCGGGGACTCCCCCGACGCATGGCAGAAGAAGCCGCAACCGCGCCGCACGACCGTCGTCACGCCTGCAACGGTGGAGCGCGTGCGCGCGGAGCGGGCGGAGGACGTCTTCGCAGCGGAACGTGAATCGCTTGAAGCTGAAATCGAGAAGCTGAACGCCGTCGTCGAGGAACTTGCCAAGGACCTCGCCGCCGCACAGCAGGCGCTCGAGGATGAAAAGGCCGCAAAGCCGCCGCCCCCTCCTTCGCCCGACCCCGCCCTTCTCGAGCAAATCGCCGCTAAGGACCGCGAGTTGGAAAGCCTTCACGACGAAGCCGCCGCGAAGGACCGTGAAATAGAACGCCTCCAAACCCTTCTCGCGGAAGCGCAGCGCACCTCGCTTTCATCCACCGTGCTGCTGGAAAAGCCGGATGGCATATCCGAGAAGTTCACGGGAGAGGTACGCGAACACCTGCTTGAGACGCTTGCCGACGCGCAAGACGCTGCGGACGCTGGCGGACGCGACCGCCGTGCGCGTATCCTCGAGGCAATACTCTGCGCAAACTCGCGCACTGGTGAACTCGCCCGCCGCCGCGACGCGGTGAAGCAGATAATGAAGGACGCAGGATCGTTCATCGACGACTCCACGATCACTGTCCTGGAAAAACTCGGCTTCCGCTACATCTCCGGTTCAAACCACCACAAGCTGGACTACGCCGGAATACGCTTCCCCGTGGCGAAGACGCCCAGCGACCACCGCAGCTGCCTCAACAGCGCGTCGGAAATCTGCAACCGCGTGTTCTAACGACGCGGCGCGACGTGCGCTTTGAAGTAGGCCAACGCGCCGTCGTGGTCAGAAAACACGCCATCCAGCTGCGCCTCGAAACAGGCGTCAATCCACTTGCCGAACTGCGGCGAAGGACGGTACCCAAGCGCAATGAGGTCGCGGCCCATGAGCAGCGGCTTTGGCGCGGCGGCAGCTACGCGCAGCCGTTCGGCTGCGGCGGCAAGCCATTCAAGGTCCTTGCCGCCTGAAGTGCCGCCCGGCAACGCGCCGGGGCGTCCTTCGTCGTCCGCATGCGCCACGCGCAGAAGACGATCAATGCGCCCAACCTTGAGCGAGAGCCGCCGAATCGCCGCGTCGCCAGCTTTCGCGCGCCACAGCGAGAACGGCTGCATGTGCTGTTCGACGAGCGGCGGCACATCGCGTAGAATGCGTTCCTCGTTCGTGAGGCGGCGAAGAAAAGACAACGTCGGCTTAACGCCTGCCGTGTCGTGTCCGCGTGAACGGATGTGTCCGTCCGGATCGAATGTGGTCGTTGCGGGCTTGCCGAAATCGTGGCAGAGTACGGCGAGTCCCACGATGAGGTCTTCATCGCGTTCGCCGGTGCGGCTGCGGGCGAAGGCGTCGAGCGCACAGCACGTATGGTTCCAGACATCCCCTTCCGGATGCCATTTGGGGTCTTGCCTACAGCCGATGAGCCGCCGCAGTTCGGGGTAGTACTTCACCCAGCCCGTATCGCGCAGAAAGGCGAGCCCGCGCCCGATGTACACGCCCTTCACAAGCAGTTTAGCCCATTCCTCGAAGAGGCGTTCTGGGGGAAGACCTTCCGGCGTCACGGTACGGCATATCTCTACCGTTTCGGGGGCAGGTTCAAGGCCGAAGCGCGCGACGAACTGCATGCCACGCAACACGCGCAATGGGTCTTCGCGGAACTTGTCGGAAACGTGACGCAACGTTCCATCCGCAAGGTCGCGCGCACCGCCGTGCGGGTCGATCAACTCGTCCGCAAGCGGATCGTAGTACATCGCATTCACGGTGAAGTCACGTCGGCTCGCCGCATCGGGAATCGGCAGGAACGGATCGGACTCAATGTCGAAGCCCTTGTGCCCGAGGCCGCGTTTCGACTCGCGGCGCGGCAGGGAAATGTCGATGTCGAGGTGCTGTATCTTGAGGACGCCGAAGGACAGCCCAACGAGGTCAAGTGCATACGCCTCGCCGAGAACGCGCTTGAGGTCGCCCGGCGCGAGACCGAACACCTCGATATCCACGTCCTTAACGCGCTTTCCGCACAAGAGGTCGCGCACCGACCCGCCAACGAGCAACGCACGACCTCCCGCAGTGCGCACGCGCCGCGCCACGTCCAACGCCGCCGCACGCAGATCATCGGGCAAGTTCGCCAAATCAACTTTCATTGCGTCCTTCACACCTCAATCAACTGGTCACCTTGACCATTCCTATAGTTCCTTTCGCAAAATATTATATCAAAAATTACGGATGTCCTCGCCCCATTCAAAATCCAACTGTGAACGCCGCCATCTTGGCGGCGCACTGGGACAACGGATGTCTTGCCCGTTCATTTCGGCATTGTCATGTGTCCCGCGTGACCGTATGGTAGGGCGCGATCACCGGGCGCGATGACTCCATCGCGCCCTAATTGCCCCACACAACTCTCAACAGCCACTACTCGATGCGCGTTGCGACGAGGCCGTCCTCATCCCAGACGAGGTGATAGACCGCGCCCGTTTCCGTCGTGAGGATTAGCACGTCGCCGGCAACCGCCGCCTCGCATTCGCAAGCTACGCCGCCGTCATCCGTCCACGTGACGAAATACGCCGTCTCAAGGCCCTCGTCCAGCGTCAGCATGAACCTGCCGTCGTCGTCCGCGAACACGCCCTCGTATTCGCCCTGGAAGAACAACGGAGCCCCAGCCTCAACCATATCACCAGCCCCGAAGTCGCCATCCATGTTCCCGGACGGTGCCGCCATTCTAATGTTGCTGGCAATAGGAACCCAACGCGCGTATGCGGTCACGCTACCGGCGTACTTCCACGTCGCGGAGGACTTGCTCGGAACGTAAGACCCGTTCCAGTACGTGCCGTTCACGGCGTAACCCTGCGCATTGAATACCATGTTGCCACCTGTCTTCGCGTCGTACCACCCAACGAGCGTATAACCCGTGCGCGTCGCATTCATGGCGGACGCCCCTGCCTGGCTCGTGTACTTGCCCTGCTCCACAACGCAGTTGCAGGTGGCGTTTCCAAGAACGCCGCCATTCGCATCGAACGTCACCACCCTGTACGGCGGGGTCGCCACCCACTGCGCGTAAACGGTCACGTTGCCAGTGCCCTTCCACGTGGCGGAGGATACGCTGGGCGAATACGCACCGTTCCAGTACTTTCCGTTCACGGCGTACCCGCGGGCGTCGAACACCATGTTCCCGCCGCTCTTCGCGTCGTACCAGCCGCGGAGAGTATAGCCCGAACGCGAAACGGTCCTGTTCGCGCCGGCCTGGCTAGTGTACTTGCCGTACTCGACCTGGAAAGAGACTGTCGCCGACCCGCTCACGGTCCCACCGTTCGCATCAAGCGTCACCGTGCTCTTATTCTGCGCCCAACGCGCGTACGCTGTCACGCTCACGGTGCCATTCCACGTCGCGGAGGTCTTGCTTGGGACGTAAGACCCGTTCCAGTAAGTGCCGTTCACGGCATAACCCTGCGCATCGAACACCATGTCGCCGCCGCTCTTCGCGTCGTACCACCCGAGGAGCGTGTAGCCCGAACGCGTCGCGTTCAAGACGGACGCTCCCGCCTGACTCGTGTACTTGCCCTGCTCGACAACGCAATTACATGATGCGTTTCCGATAATGCCGCCATTCGCGTCGAAAGTCACGATCCTGTACGGCGGCGTCGCCACCCACTGCGCGTAGGCCGTCACGTTCCCCGCGCCCTTCCACGTGGCGGAAGATGCACTGGGCGAGTAAGCGCCGTTCCAGTACTTGCCGTTCACGGCGAATCCGCGTGCGTCGAACACCATGTTCCCGCCGCTCTTCGCATCGTACCAGCCGCGGAGAGTGTAGCCTGTGCGCGTCGCGTTCAAGACGGACGCCCCCGCCTGGCTCGTGTACTTGCCCTGTTCCACAACCGCACAGGTCGTTGCATTGCTGATCGCGCCGCCGTTCGCGTCGAACGTCACGACCATGTGCGTGGAACTTTCCACCCACCGCGCGTAGGCGGTCAAGTTTCCATAGCCCTTCCACGTCGCGGAGGATACGCTCGGCGAATACGCCCCGTTCCAGTACTTGCCGTTCACGGCGTAGCCACGTGCGTCGAACACCATGCTGCCGCCGCTCTTCGCGTCGTACCAGCCGACGAGCGTGTAGCCAGTGCGCGCCACGGTCCTGTTCCCCGCTGCCTGGTTCGTGTACTTTCCGTATTCGACCTGCACGGAGACGGACGACTGTCCGCTCACTGTTCCACCGTTCGCGTCTAGCGTCACCGTGCTCCTGTTCTGCGCCCACTGCGCGTAGGCAGTCACGCTGCCATCGTACTTCCAAGCCGCGGACGAGACCTTCGGCGAATACGTACCGTTCCAGTACGTGCCGTTCACGGCATAGCCCTGCGCGTTGAACACCATGTTGCCGCCGGTCTTCGCGTCGTACCACCCCACGAGCGTATAGCCCGCACGCGCCACCTTGGTCCCCGACGCTCCGGCCTGCATAGTGTACTTGCCCTGCTCTACTACGACGCAGTTGTACGATGCATTGCTGATCGCGCCGCCGTTGGCGTCGAACGTCACCACCCTGTACGGCGGGCTCGCCACCCAACGTGCGTACGCGGTCAGGTTCCCCGCGCCCTTCCACGTGGCGGAGGATACGCCGGGCGAATACGCCCCGTTCCAGTACTTGCCGTTCACGGCGTAACCCCGCGCGTCGAACACCATGTTCCCGCCGGAGGAGGCGTTCGTGTCGTACCACCCGACGAGCGTATAGCCCGCACGCGCCGCGTCCATGACGGACGCACCAGCCTGGCTCGTGTACTTGCCCTGCTCCACCACCGCGTAGGTCGTTGCGTTACTGATCGCACCGCCGTTCGCGTCGAATGTCACGACCCTGTGCGTGGAACTTTCCACCCACCGCGCGTAGGCGGTCACGTTCCCAGCGCCCTTCCACGTCGCGCTTGATACACCTGGAGAATACGCCCCGTTCCAGTACTTCCCGTTCACCGCGTACCCACGCGCGTCGAACACCATGTTGCCGCCGCTCTTCGCGTCGTACCAGCCTAGAAGCGTGTAACCCGCTCTCGCCACGGTCCTGTTCGCAGCGGCCTGGTTCGTGTATTTCCCCGTCTCCACCTGCACGGAGATGGACGGCTGTCCGCTCACGGTTCCACCGTTCGCGTCGAGCGTCACGGTATATTCCGGGACATCGTAGTACTCAATCGTACAAGTTGCCGGAACGGAGAAGGTGTCACGCAACGTAGACGGGGCGTGTACTGTCAAATTTATGCATCCACTAAACGCCGTGTCATCAATGTACGCCATTCCGGCAGGAATCTTTATATTGCGTAATGACGTACATCTATAGAATGCGCCACTCTCGATTGATCGAAGCGTCTCAGGCAATGTTACATTCACAAGTTTAGAACAGTTTTCAAACATACAATACCCAATGCTCGTCACACCATTGCCAATTGTCGCGCTCCCCAGACTCTCGCACCAGGAAAAAGCACAACTCCCGATACTCGTCACACTGTCTGGTATCGTTACATTCATCAGTCCTGCGCACCAGAACGCACTGCTCCCTATACTTGTCACTCCGTCGGGTATTGTTACGCCCTTAAGCCCCCTAAGCTGCGCAAACACATTGTCGGCAATGGCTGACACGCCGTCTGGAATTGCAATTACCGTTGCGCCATTTAACTTTACGTCCGTCAACACTCCGTCTTCGATAGTAAAAGCGGCAAGATTAGCCATTTCCCATACTGCATAGAGCGTCATGTCGGAAACTACAGCGAGGTCCTGTCCGTCCATATAGACAACTTCGCCTCCTGCACTCGTCGTCCAGCCCAAGAACACGTATCCCTCGCGAGTGAATGTGTTTTTAGCCAACGCTTGCGCCACATCTCCCACAAACATCTGTGTCGCCATTATCCCGCTGCCACCATTGGCATCAAAAGACACCGAGATACTGCGAACACCAGCCAGTATCCCCATCGAGAAGTTGCTTTCGCCATAGTCGTTGACAGTCTTGACCCAATACCAGTATTTTGAGCCGTCTTTAGAGTCCGAATCCCAGAATCGGCATTGCGTAGTTTCTGCCACCTTGACCGCAGCACTTGTGTCATTGACTGTTGCCCGATAGACAAGATACTTTATCGCGCCATATACATCATCCCAGCGTATCAATGTACCATAATTTACACTTCCTCCCTCTGCCCGGACAATTGGCGAGTCAGGCAATGGCGACCATTTCAGTTCGTTTAACCATGCTTCCGGCGCATCGCACCACGCTGACGGCTTGAATGTCCATGTAATCTCGCCTCCGTCAGGATTTTCTATCTCTTGTGATACCCGACTCCATGCATCGCAACATCCTATCTCGGTTCCATTTACGGAAAGTTCTATGTCGCCGCCGTAGTGATATCCCATTTGAAAGCTGATGACACCTGGCGAAGATACACGTACCACCAATTTAGACACGTTTGTACCATCGATAGACACTCTCCCGGTCCCATCTGTTTTCCATGGATGCTGATCGTCATTCTGCCATATCATGCCAGGAATTCCCATCTTCATTCCAAAATCTTCATTCTCATATGTAAATGTGATTCCCGAGACATCATCCACATCATTAGGCCAGACGACAGCCTGCAATGTCGCCCCGACTGGAACTGTAACAGCGCCTCCGTATATCATGCCGCGTTCGCGTGTTGGCGCAGAACCATCAAGTGTATAATAAAGTGTCCCTGTTCCGTTCGTATTAACAAGTGTAACTTGATCTTCCGTCACAGTCGCAACAGGCGCCCCCAAGGGCATCTTGCCGAGCATCGACGCGAAACAGGCGATCAGCGACTCTGGCGTATCCTCATATGCAATACCATTTGCCGTATGTTCACCATCGTTGCGCGCCAGCATGGCTCCAAGGCACACATTTCTATCAGATGGAGACGCAAAACAGAATGTCGGGTAATAAACATATCCATCCAATTCCGCCGAAAGAGGCGAATCATTATAAAGGTCCCAGAAATAATCAGACGAAGCAGCGTCTCCATCAAGCCACCCGTCATCGGTATTGACGAGATACACCCCATTTGCCTTGGCCCAAGAAAGAAACGATGCGTCCCTCAAGACGGGTTCCAGTGCTTGGCTCCACATGCATCCAGCATAGTTCATGCAAAGCACCGCCACCATCTTCCCGTCCTTTTCCGCCGCATCAAAAGCACTTTCCGCATCGCCAGTCCATTCCCCGGGCTTCGGCGGCGGCAATGGCGTTTTTTCAATATAAAGTCCCGTCGCAATAACGCTGGGTGTATCCTGCCCAGGTTCCATTGCAACGGCCTTGACCGTTGTCGTCTTGTTGATGAACAGCGGTCCATCATACAAAATTCCGCTCTCCCCGCCCGGATCGCTTCCATCAAGCGTATAGTATATCAATGCCATATCAGACGGCGAGGAAATAGACACCCTCTGTTCTTTCTGGAACGTCGTAGCATAGTCTTTGTTGTCGGACGTCGCGGGAGAAAGTACAGGTGCAGAAACTCGATGAACCATAAAACCGTCCAATATGACATACTGCTCGCCATCACTCGTGTAATCCCACCATCCATCTGCATCAATCGTAATCACAATCTTGACCGTGTGATTACCCGCGGGGACATTGACCACTGTAGGTTCGCCCCAATGACATTTACCATAACTCAAACTAACCCTTCCCGTACCGGGTATTTCGTCGCCGTCGAGATATATCGACATACTTTCTGCACCTGCAAACAAATCAAAGAACGATATGTCGCACGGCCCTGTAATTTCCGTCTCAAGCCATGCAGTTTTTGCATCATCCGGCCCATGCCGTACAGCCCTAATGCCAAGGCCATCAGGCGATGGATAATCTGGTAGATCATACGATTCGGGATATGGAAGATCATATACTGACCACGCCAAATCATCAGAGAACGTCCATGTCAATCCATCGCCCCCAATTGCCGATGCCAGCGTTGACTTCGTGTATGCCGCTTCATACGGGAATCCGCAGACGCCGTCGACAACTGCAACCGCTCTGATGGTCGTACTGTCCGTCAATGTAATTGTTCCGCTGTATAGAACAGAATCAGCTGTCGGCTCGGAACCGTCTAGCGTATAGCGAATCTCCGCATCGGCCCTGGTCGATGCCAGAGTCACTTTGACTGAATCCTCGAATGTCGTCCCCGATGCCGGTTCAAACCGAATTTCATATGTCATTGGCGTCTTCTGCGCGCGCCACTTCGCAACTGCGGCATAGGTATTCTCCAATGTCCGCGTGTTGTCATGCGTCTCATCGCCCACCACAACAGACTTGCCATTACATGTGTATTGTTTTTCCGCAGAAGAAAAATAAGGGATTTCTTCGTAAATATCCCCATATCCATTGTCATCATACGCCATGATCGTATGAAGCTTCTTCTCGCGGCTCCACTCGCTCCCTTCCTCCACGGGAAACCATTCAGTAATATAACAACCCGCCGAGTAATTGTACAGCTGCGGCCCGCAGTTAGATCTGTCAGCCATCTCGTCGCTATGGCCACAACCCATGTTATGCCCAACTTCATGCGTCATCGTGTGCGACTGCGCCACGGAACGGATGGCGCAAACGTTGTAGGCACTTTCAGCAAACGATTCAAAATCCGTCGTCCTGAGGCTCCAGCCGAGTCCTGTAGTTCCGTAGGCCGTACCTGTATCGATGAGGACTGTCACGATGTCCGCGCCGACATCATCGCGCTTCGCCTTGATTGGAGCCCAATCCCCGCTGCCTTTCGTTGCTGCATCAAGCGCGGAATCCAAATCTGCTGATGAAGTTGACACCTGCGCAATTCCTACAAGCCGGAAACGGAAAGCCCCATCAAGGCCATTGTTGACAAGAACGGTATTCATCCTCTGCACAGCCATTTGGGCGAAGTTGGTGACGCCGCCGCCATTGGCGTTCGCCCATGTCGCCGCGTTTTTGTCGTAGGCGACGAGAATATCAACACAGGTTTCGTCCGACTCCACATTCTTGGCGGCGACAACATTTTTCGCTTTGGACGGTTTCGCCGAAGCCCTCCCGCCCTGATTCGGCGGCTCCAACGCATCGCATCCGCATTTGCCGCCCTTCGCCTCCATCTCCTGAACCATTACACCCGTTGCAGTGGATATTACCTTGTAGACTTTTCTGTTTCGATAATCCTGGACATCTATCGTAAGACCGTCGGCAGTGCGTAGGACAACGGCGTTCTTGACCCCGTCGTAGCCGGATGCCTCGGCAAGGAACACATCGCCGCCCAAGGGCGATGGCATCTGCTTCTTGAGAGTCAGCGTAATCGCCACGTCGTCGAAAAGCGTAAACGTCAATTCGTCGCCAACGGCTACCACCCCGACATCCGCCGCCCTGGCGGCAAGATTCACCTTGCGCAAAGTGCCGTCCGCGCCCTGAGGCAAGGCTATCACATTCGACTTTGCCCTAATCTGCTTTGCCGTTTTCGCCGTTGGCGTCCGCAGGTCTATGGAGAATGACTTTCCCCATACTGACACAACCGACAAACAACACGCCAGTAATGCAAACCGCATAAACAACTTCTTCAACATCTCTTTACCTCTTTGCGTTTCCCAGATTTAGACATCGACGGCGATGGGGAAACATAGCACCTCCTCCGATGCATCGAGAGAGATGCCTGAGAAAACCTTCCTATGAAACATCAAAGGAGGCAATCCTACTCTTTGGCGGGGCCTTTGACGCGTCATCGGAACTTCATGTTCTCAAGTCTTTCACTCTACGCCTCCCAAACGCGGATCAGGTACGGCAATTACAACCCTCCCCGTGCGGGAAATCTGTCTATTCTTTGGATGGGATTTTCAAGGTCCAATCCGCAGAACGGCATTAGAATACCATAATTCGTCCCACAACGCAAGGCGTATTTTCGTAAAAGTACAATTTTACTCAAAGAGTGCGGCAAATCGCATGATGTTATTTGAACTGCAACTATTCGTTCAAAGCCGCAATCTCTTCTTCCGTAAGCGGAGGTTCACGTGGGATAGCATCATATAAGGGTTTTATCGCGTTACCGAGTTCCACCACATCCGTCTCCGCGCGCTGCCACATCTCTTCATACGATATCTCGCTATAATCATGCACGATGTCGTTACGAAACTCAACGATTCTGCGCCAGTCTATTTCCGTATGTGCAGCTCTGAAAGCACGGGAAAGCTTGTTAGCAGCCTCGCCAAGTTGCGTCAGGCGATGCGCCAATGCTTCGCACCGCATCTCGTCCGCCAAGAAATCCTCCTTTTCAAGAGTTCCCATGATGACGGCGATTCGGTCGATTACATCGTGCATGTGCTCAATGCGTGTCGCATCGCGTTTCTCTTCAAGGGTCATACTGGCACCCGCTCCTTCAAGACCTGTCTGGCGAAACGCGGGCAACCAAGCAACTGCGTAACCGAAACAACATCTGTCCGGCAGCCCAACATGTCTGATACGGCAAACTTGAATGAAAGCTTGTCATCGGCAGTCATGGAATTGTCAGATTTCACAAGGAAATCAACGTCGCTGCCTGGGTGCTCCTCCTTGCGGGCACAAGAACCGAAGACCCAAAGCTTTTCAGCCTTGTGCCTCCTCGCGATAGCGTATATCTCATCCCGCTTCGCGCGTATCTCGTCCAGCATACACATTGCATCCTCCTTGGAAAGGGTTTTCAAGCCCAATCCGCAAAACGCCGTTAGAATACCAAAATCCGCCCCACGGCGCAAGGGAGATTTTCGTAAAAGCGCAATTCTGTCTTTATGTTTCTGGTACGGGAATATGAATACACCGCACTTCACTTATCGCGATATGTGAAATAACGGGTATGAGGTCTGCCCGCGATATTACGGGGCAGACCGCTTTCGGGAACGCAACAATCTCACAAAACAGAGGGGATGCGATTAATTGCGTCCGCACCAACTCTCGCAGTCGATCGCTTACAGTCGCAGTAAACTGCGACCGCGAATCACAAACGGGCAATCATGCCATCGCTGGTGTTGGTTTGGCTTTATTGGCAAAATCTGGATAACGTTCCGCCTGCCGACGAAGCAAGTCCTCAAAATAGTCATGGAATGACTTGAAACCAGATGCTCGTCACAGAATCAGGGATTGTCACGCTCGTAAGACCGATGCAATCGGAGAACGCGCCGCTTTCGATGCGCGTCACGGAATAGCCGTTGATTGAGGATGGAATGGTCAATGCGCCAGTTGTTGTTGTTGGTACCGCACGCGAAGATGAACTTCCGCCTCCCAACGACGCATTGCCACTGCTGACTTTGTACGTCCACGTGATGCCCGTTGCGGGATCAGTCCAAGTGGCGGCATGCGCAGTGAGCGCCGCCATTGTTGCCGCCATCGCGGCGATTGCAATGATTGTCTTTTTCATCGTTACGTTCCTCATCATTTACTGCGAGTTTACGCACGGCGGCGCGGATACGGTCTTTAGCCTCATCCCAGTCGAATGGAATCAGCATTTTCGGCATGGGCATCGTCTCCGCATCTACGAAATAGGACAAACTCCGCATTGCGAGTGCTGGATTCGCAGTTGGATACTTCGCGCGATACCACGCGAAAATGTCAGTCAGCGGATAATCATCAAGCAAACGCGCCATGTCAACAAAGTCCTTCCGAGTTCCGCGATTCGTTATGGCATTGACTTTCATCGCGGCAATATCCCTAATGCCGACGAGACGGACGCCTTCCTCTTCAACAGGCGGTTCCAGCCATTCGTACATGTCGTAGGCAACGCAATCCACCTTCACGCCGTCAATGTAGAAAAAAGCCATTCTTCCATTAGGCGTACCACTTTCTTTCTCCGTTCGCCCGATAGCGGAAAACACGCCGGCCAAGTCCTCTGCGTAGTTCCACTTGCCGAAGACATCAATATCCACACTTATGCGATGCCCCAACTGCAAGGCGAGGGCGGTACCCCCGACGAGTCTTGTCTCTGCAAGCGCCGGAAGCGCCTGCAACCGCTTCAGCAATTCAAGCGTTGCAGGTTCTATCGCATCGTGGAATAACATCTGAAAGTCTCCTCCTTCACATTCCCGAGGCAGGCGGCAAAAGCGAGCGTCACGGGGTCGAGCGAGCGGATTTGCTGCGCCTCCGCTATCATCACCGGCATGGTATAGTGGGCTACAGTCGCCCGGATGTCCTCAAGGCTGCCCCGTTCCAGCACGCGCTGGATCACATACCGGCAATGCGCATGGTCGTCGATCATTGCCGGATCGACATCCCAAAACAGCCGTTGCGACAGGCTCTTGATGAAATCGCTCACGACAGCACCTCCGCCTTTACGAACTTGATGCACGCGAGTGCGGCGGGAACGGTCAGGTTGCCAGAATATTTATCCGCACCTGATGTGATCTGGGCGTAGGTTCCACTCTGTCCATCGACACGTTCGGTAAACGTGCTGTAGTACCACGTGACGCCGTCCACCACTGCGCTTTCGGCGAATGCGAACTGCGCGAAAACCACTGCGACCATCATCATCAGTTTCGTTTTCATTTCGCTTGTCCTTTCAAATTGGTTCTTTCGTTTGCGGCTCGGCGGGACGCCTCGCCCCACCATTCCTACCTCACTTCACGACCTCCCAATGGCCGGTCTTATCAGGGCCTACGCGGCGGATGACACCCTTTGATAAAAGCGCCTTGATTTCGCGACTGATTGTCCGTCTTGACATTCCAACGACTTCAGCAAGCCCGTCGTATGTGATTTGCCCATTTGCCCGTATCGCCTCAATAATCCTGTCAGCAGTGCTCACGACCGTAGAGATGATTTTTTCAGTGCCGTCAACAATGCCATTTGCAGTGTCATTTACAATGCCATTTACAAAGCCATGCTCAAAATGTTCAGATGATGACTCTACGCCATTGATCTTACGTCCGTAATTGAGGTTCGGAAGAATCAAGAAGAAGTCAGTCTGTGTCGATTCAAATCGCGGCACAACCGCCTCACCACGCTTCTCCGATTCGAAGGCGTATGCGTCTAATATCTTCTTGAACCCGCTGCCACGCCGTTCCATAAGGTCAAGCCGCTGGAAGAGGTCGGCTATGACCGGATTGCGACGCTTGGACGTCACCTGTCGCGCATCGAGTTCCTGCACGCAATGGCCGCTCGGCATGCCGCCCGGCACGGGGTCCATCTGCATCTTGATGGTTTCGCTTATGAACTCGGAATCGTCCTGCGCATCGGCAAGGCCGACGAGCGAGCCGTCGTTCGCCACGCCGAACAGCAGTTTTCCGCCCTGCGTGTTGGCGAACGCGCTGACGCTCTTGAGCCAACTCGTAGGGTCTTTGCGCTCAAGCATCAGCTTCTTGTCGTAAGAAGTCGCCTCGCCGATATATTCATTAAGTTCCAAAACGCGGTTAGAATACCAAAATCCGCCCCACAGCGCAAGACCGATTTTCGTAAAAGCGCAATTATGGCGTTATGTTTTTGGTATGAGTATAAATACACCATACTTCACTTATTGCGATATGTGACGTAGCGGGTATGAGGTCTGCTCGCGATATTACGGGGCAGACCGCTTTCGGGAACGCAACAATCTCACAAAACAGAGGGGATGCGATTAATTGCGTCCGCACCAACTCTCGCAGTTGATCGTTTACAGTCGCAGTAAACTGCGACCGCGAATCACAAACGGGCAATCATGCCATCGCTGGTGTTGGTTTGGCTTTATTGGCAAACTCTGGATAACGTTCCGCCTGCCGACGAAGCAAGTCCTCAAAATAGTCATGGAATGACTTGAAACCAGATGCAAGCTCCTGCTTAATCCGCCAAAGTTCTTCCATTATTTCAGAATGATCATTCATCGTCGTTCTCCTCTCCGAGCTGATCGGGTGTACAGATAACGGGGCACCTGTAGTCAGCCTCAACACAAGCTTTGTATATTTTTGGCATTGTGACCGCATTCGCAATATGTCTGCAATTCCACGTTAGAAGATAGTCCATACCGCTCACTGTCGCCGCCGCAATGTGTACAGCATCTTCATAACTTGTACGCGGGACCGCCGTCGTAGCAAGAAGGCGTTCGGCAAGCGATTCCATCTCCCTTGTCACGGGAATAAGCGTCATAGCGTTCAATATTCCCACTCTCTTCTGCGCCGCCGTTTCATCACCACGCGCAGCCTCATCCAGCACGAGCATGGACGCATACAGATCGAATTTCGGCCGCACCAAACTCCACCATGTCTGCGTGGCCACCTGTCTTGCCATGTCAACCAAATTATAAGTAGGCCGCGCCGTCAGGTTGCTGATGACGCTTGTCTCGATATAAACTTTTTTTCGAACATCCATTCAACGCTCCTTTCTCTTTACAAGTTGATATTGATGTCACAAGATAATTTATAAGGTACTGGTGGCGGGTACTCTGTGCCGCTCTTCGCCGCGCAATCGCGTCACGAAAAGCCATACCCGCCTATGTCAAAGATCAATTATCCGCCTTTGCTAGCGGAACAGTTCCTTGGATGGTCCAATCCGCAGAACGCCGTTAGGATACCAAAATCCGCCCCACGGCGCAAGGCAGATTTTCGTAAAAGCGCAATTATGGCGTGTTATGCATTCTGCCGTTATGTATGTGGAGGCAGTGGTCAAACCCGCTAATGACACCATAAATCGGGCTTGAAGTCCAAAGTTAATGCCCTTCAAGGTGGACGTATCTAAAGGGACATGTCCGTTGCGCCAAAAGTGACATGTCTGCTTGCGCCAAAGTGACATGTCCGTTTGCGCCAAAGTGACATGTCTGTTTGCGCCAAAGTGACATGTCTGTTTGCGCCAAAGTGACATGTCCGTTTGCGCCAAAGTGACATGTCCGTTTAGGTCAAAGTGACATGTCCGTTTAGGCCCATGTACCTTGGAGCATGGAACAAAAGGACTTTGCCTTGGTCAAAGCACATGGTTAATGAGGTAAATGAGAAGTGGCAAAACCGGTCAGACCGGTTTTGCCACATCGCAAACACGGGTGACGTATCAAAGGGTCCCGGAGAATGGCGTTTTCGCCCGTCGAAGACAACCGCTAACGCCCCTACAACCGACCTGTAAACCTCCATTGGATGGAGACCCCACCTCTCCATCCAATGGAGACGCGCCTCTCCATTCAATAGAGACCCCACCTTTCCATCCAATGGAGACACCTACTCTCCATCCAATGGAGACCACACCTCTCTATCCAATGGAGACGCGGCTCTCCATCCAATGGAGACTCGACCATCGATTCTATGGACTAGGAATGGCTGTCACAGCCCACTACTGCGCAGTTTAAACGCTTGCACGTACTTGATTTAGCCACAAAGACCACAAAAGTCACAAAGAAGGGATGTTCTTAATGATTATAAACGCCGCTCTTTCTGTACGGCATCCAATTGGTGAAAACTAAGTCTGTACAATCCACAGAACGCCGTTAGAGTACCAAAATCCGCACCACAGCGCAAGGCGGATTTCCGTTTTATTTCATCATTTGCTTTTGGGGGATTTTGGGGTATGTACTATCCTCGCGACAACAAGTGCAAACCTATTTTCGGCTTACGTCAAGAGTGGATTGGCGAGGATTCCCGGTCGTGTACCTGGCTGCGGTAGAGACTCCAGCCGTTGTTCAGCCAGAAGGCGACGCCGCATACCCACATCGCGGGCATGAGCAATTCATGGTTGCCGCTTATCTCCGCAACCATCACGATGGATGTTATCGGCACACGTATCGCGCTCGCAAGGAATCCGGCCATCCCCACAAGCGCGAACTCCGCAGGCACAATGCCAGTCCACGACGGCAACACGCGCTGGAACCAGAATCCCGTCGCCATGCCGAGCGCGCATCCGCACATCAGCGCCGGAGCGAACACGCCGCCGGAACCGCCAGAGGCCACCGTGAACGACGTGGCAAGCACCTTAAGGAAGAAGAACGCCACAAGACATGCCGGGGCAAGGCTCCACCATCCGTAGCTTACTACGGCTTTATCCGGCGAATACGCGAAACAGGCGTCAGCAAGGCCATAGCCCGCGCCGTGTATGAACGGACACGCAAGCGCAATCAGTCCCACCGCCACTCCGCCTGCTGCGGCCGTGGCCCACACAGGGACGGCAAGACGGCGGAAGAGGCTTTCCATCCACCTGAAGAACGCTATGTAGAATCTCGCACCGAAAGTGATTACGAGCGCAAGGCCAAAGTACGGCAACAGGTGGAGCCCTTTCTCGAAATGCTCGGACGGCATTGCGAAGATTGGCTCCCATCCCCAGAAGCAGGCGAATACCGTGTAGCTGAGGGTGGAGGCGGCAAAGCTTGGCAAGATTGCCTCGTACTCAAGGTCGCTCGACGAGTAGAAAATCTCCGCGCCGAAGATCGCGCCCGCAAGCGGTGCACGGAAAAGCGCCGCGATTGACGCGCCGACTCCAGCCGCAAGCAGTATGCGGGCGGCACGGCGGTCAAGGTGCAGTAGGCGCGTGACCACGCGTCCGCAAGCAGCGCCGAGCAACGTGACCGGGCCTTCGTAGCCGGCACTGCCACCGAGGCCAACGGTAAGCACGGACGCAACAGACTTAACTGGGATTACGGTGCGGGGAATGTCCGCGTCCTGATGGAACGCATGCACTGCAGAGTCAGTACCGCGCGCGTGCTCGATGCGCGCGAAGCGGGAGATCAGCATAGCGCCGGCGAACGCGCCGATCGCGGGTAGAAGGAAGCGAAGCCAGGGGGCGGTGGCGAGCTCCGCTACTTCGTCCATCTGCACGATCATCCATTCGAACCCAGCGGTGACGAGTCCCGTTATCGCACCGAGCAGGGCCGCCTCGATGAAATATCTCCCCGTGCGGAACGACATCCCGCTTCCGGACAAGAAGAACTTCCACGAAGTGCGTGAGATGATCCTGGAGATGCCGCGGAACATCGTCAACCGTTCTTTTTCGCGGCGATTTCCGCGCCAAGCGCGGCACCGTCCTTACGCGAACGCGCCTTGAGGAAAATCCTTAGCGGCGCACCTTCCAGGCCGAACCGCGCACGTATCGCCTTTTCGAGATATGAGAGGTATGCGGGCGTGACGAGTTTCGGGTCGTTCACGAACAGCCGCACCGTAAGCGGGTCCGTGCCGACCTGGAGTCCGTAGTAAACCTTGAGCCGCTTGCCGTTCTTCATCGGCGCGGGCGTACGCTTGCCCGCCTCCACTAGCGTGCGGTTGAGGACGCCCGTTGGCATTTGCGTCTGCACGCTCGATGCGACGGCGTCGATTGCGTCCACTGTCTTGCGGATATTGTAGCCTGTCTTCGCGCTGCAATAGACGATGGGGGCGAACGATATGAACGGCATCATCTGACGCAGCACGGGCGTGGACGTTGCCTCAGTCATGCCCTTCTCCAGCGCCAGGTCCCATTTGTTCATCAGTATCACGCACGCGCGGTGGGCGTCGAGAATCTTGCCGACGATGCGCATGTCCTGTTTCGTAGGGCCAAGCTCGCTTTCGAGGACAAGCAGCACCACGTCCGCCTCCTCGATCGCCTGTTCGCTGCGGAAGAGCGAGAAGTTGTCCACGCTCGTCTTGGACATCTGCGTGTGCTTCTTCATTCCGGCAGTGTCAACAAGCATGTAGTGCCGTGCGGACTCTCCCTTCCCGATCGTGAAAGGAACGTCCACGCAGTCACGCGTCGTGCCGGGGATGTCGCTCACGATCACGCGCTCGGCGTTGAGCAGGCGGTTGATGTAGGAGCTCTTGCCGGCGTTGGGACGCCCCACCACGGCGACGCGCAACGGACGCGCTGCGGCGGCGGGGTCGGCAGGCGGGAGCTTGTCCGTTGCGAACTGGATCAGCTCCGTGACGCCGCGTCCATGCTCCGCGGAGACGGGGAACACGGGAATGCCGAAACGCGCGAACTCGTCCGCAAGGGAGTCGTCCTCCGGCCTGTCGCACTTGTTTGCGGCGATTGCGCAGGGAACGCCCGACTCGCGCACGCGTTTAAGCACCTCCTCGTCGAGCGGCGTAACGCCGGCGCGTGAATCCGCCACGACGATGCACACCGCCGCGTCGCCCACGGCCACGGCCGCCTGCTGGCGCGTCTCCGCCGCAAGGGGGTCTTCGCTTCCCGGAGTGCGGTCGAACGCGAGTCCGCCAGTATCCACCAGAAGGAAGCGGTGTCCGTTCGACTCCACTTCGCGCGCGACGCGGTCGCGGGTGACGCCTGGCTGGTCGAAAACGATTGCGATGCGCTTCTTCGCAATGCGGTTGAAGAGCGCGCTCTTGCCCACGTTCGGGCGGCCCACGATCGCAACGACGCGTCCGGGACCTGCTGCTTGAGGTGTTTCGTTCATGTCAGAAGACCCGTTTCTTGTAGAGGTAGAAAAGCAGCCCCACGATTCCCGCCGCAAGCACGCACGAGAGCGCTGCAAGCACGGCGAAGGCGTGTTCGTATCTCGCCATTGGGAGGTCGATGTTCATGCCGTAGGCGCTCGTGATGACAGTTGGCACGGCCAGGAGAATCGTCGCGGCCGTCATGTACTTCATCACGTTCGAGAGGTTGTTGTTGATGAGCGAGGCGAAGGTATCCATCGTGCCGTTAAGCACGGTTGCGTGGATCGTGGCCGTCTCGAGGGCCTGCTGGTATTCGACCGCCGCGTCGTCCAGCACGTCGCGGTCGTCCTCGGTCATGTTCAGCTGGCGCGCATGGTCGAGGCGGTTGATTAGGATGTTGTCCGCCTTCAGCGAAGTGGAGAAATAGACCAGCGACTTCTGGTAGGTGAGCAGCTTCAACAGCGCCTCGTTGCGGATCGACTCGTGGAGGTCGTCTTCAAGGTCCTCGATCTTCACGTGCATGTCGCGCAAGTAGCGCAGGAACAGCACCGCTGCGTGCCAGAGGAGGCGGAAGAGAAAGCGGTTCTGGTCGGCCGGCGGACAGACGCGCCGGATCTGGTCGAGGAATGCGCCCGTCACAGGCGTCGCCTGCGAGCAGATCGTGATCAAGCTCTTCCCGAAAAGCACGATCCCCAACGGAATCGTCTCGTACGGAAGCACCGTCTCGTCATCCTCCTCGCCGCGCACCGGGTACGGCACATGGACGATTACAAGCGAGTAGCCGTCCTCGCTCTCGAAACGCGGACGTTCCTCGCGGTCGAGCGGATCGGTCAAGAAGTCACGCGGCACCTGCGAATACGTGAGCACCTGCTCCAGCTCCGCCGTGGTCGGTTCCGAGAGGTTGATCCAGCACGAATCGCACAGATCGGAGGTCTCTTTCAGACCACCGTTCTCCCATCTGTAGATTGTCATCACGGACTTAACCTCCTTCCTGTTGGAAAAAAACGCCATATAGTTTCTCACTCTTTGGCAAAATATGCAACACAAAAAACACGAAAAATCCATGCTTGACAATCCCCCTCGAATCCGCTATCATGTTTGAAGTTTACTCGCCGTAGGTCTATGACGGAGGAAGCAGTTTGGAAACAGTACAAGAAACAGAGGTACATCGCAGACCTCTTCGAATAGGAATCGCCGGTCTTGGCCGCGCGGGGCTTAACTGTCATCTGCCAGCGTTGAGGCAGTTGCCGTCGCTGTACACGGTGGCGGCGGTGTGCGACTTGGTGAAGAAGCGCCGCGACATCGTGGAACGCGAATTCCCAAACGTGCGCACATACCGTCAGCTGGACGACATGCTCTACGACCAGGAACTGGACATCGTGGACATCGCCCTGCCGACTCTATATCACGCCAAGACCGCAATCGCGGCCCTCAACCGCAATTTCTGGACAATTGTGGAATCGCCCATCGCCCTCTCGCACGAAGCCGCGCTTAAGCTCAAGGCCACGTCCACGAAGATGCGCGGGAGACTCATCCCGTACGTCCCCGGACTCTTCTCGCCGGAATTTCGCCTTGCGCAAATGGCGATTGACGACCCTCGTCTCGGCGACGTATTCGAGGTGCGGGTGCGCCACCAGGACTACATCCGCCGCGATGACTGGCAGTGTATCCAGCGCTGCGGCGGCGGATGCACCTGGTACGCCGGACAAGACGCCGTGCTCGAGGCCATCGCGTTGATGCGCGGCCTCCCGTCCCAGCTTTGGAGCGACCTCAAGCGCGTAGCCTCGCTCGGCGACGCGGAGGATTTCATGCACATCACGCTCAAGTCGCGCGGCCCTGTCTCTGCCGACGTGGAGGTGTGTGGTGCACAGCTCGCGCCTTTCGAGCCGTCCTTCACCGTACGCGGATCGCTAGGTTCGTTCTACGTCAACCCAGGCGCGACAGAAGGCACGCTCCACGTAATAGATCCGGAATTCAAGTTCCCACGCCGCCGTTCAAGCGTGCGCACCCCGCCGCTCACGGACATGCACGAAGACCTTCCGGTGGTGGACATACCGCTGCGGCTGCCAGAAGGCGCCGTCACCGGCCCGACCTCGTTTTGGCGTGCGCTTTACGCGACGATACGTACGGCTGCACCCTTTCCCGTTTCGCTCGACGACGTGGCGGAGACGGTGCGATACCTCCAGATTGCAAAGAAATCAGCGCCTCTGGTGATGTAGCTGCAACCGTTCGCCACCTTGCTATCGGACGACTGCGGCCTTTCGCACTCCCGCTGCCGAAATATCGAACGGACGGAACCCCGCCTTCACGACGGGCGACTCTGGCTTCAGACGGAAGTCGCGTTTCGCCGCATCGACGAAGAGCGGATCGAGGACGCACCCATCCGTGTCGTTGCCCTTCGCCTGCCACTGTGCAAACGTCTTGCCGTTGAAGCTCGGTGCGCCGGACTCCATCCACCAGATGTTGCCCTTCCACACGATCTTTCCCGTCTCGTTTACCGTGGCACCGTATCTCGCGAACACGGGCCCCGCGTTCCAGTAGATGATGTTGCGCTCCGCCGTGAACGAAAGATGCGGCTCGGCGCGCGTGAGCGCCACCTGGCACTGGCGGCTAAACGCGAGGATGTTGTTGCGCAGGATGTTGTCCTTGCCGTAGTGCTGGTGGAAAGAGGCGTCCTTCGTGTCGTACACGAGGTTGTTCTCGAACAAGATTCCCTCGCTGCCCTCGTCGGGGTAAAGCCCCCATCCGCCGTAGGTGCGCGAATCGATGTTGAAAAACACGTTGTTCGTGACGCACGTGCCGTACGAGGTTCCGAGCGTATAGACGCCGCCCATGTCGCTGAGCGCGCGCTGTCCGATGTCGTGGACGCGGCAGAAGGCGAGCGTGTTGCCCTGCGCGAGGCTGCCCGCGTAGCCCCACACCCATCCGATCGAGACGCCCGTGTAGAAGAAGTCGGCGATCTCGCAGTGCGTGATGGAGTTGAACGGGGAGTGTCCAATCCACACGCCCACGCCCTCGGCGAAGATGCGTCCACCGTGCGCGATAGTGCAGTCGTCGATGACGTTGCATCCCGTGCCGTGTCCGTTGACGAAGCCAGTCATACGCTCCCCCTTGCCGATTTTCTGCGTCGCGACGGTCGTCCCGATGCGCACGCCACCAGCGCCAGGATGGACGATGGAACAGCGCTCAATGCGGTTTGAGACACATCCCTCGCGCAGCCACACGCCGTATTCGCCCGTGTACGCGACGGAGCATCCTCGCATTGCGATCCTATGCGCACCGTCCGCCAGCACCGCCGCGCTCGTGTGCGCCGCCGCCTGTCCACCCGGCCACTCGCTCGGACCGAATGACGAATCGTCGCCGATCACTCCGCTGGGAAGCCCCTTGATTCCCGTGAAGCTCTGGCGGCGCGGTGAGTCGGAAAACGCAAAGCCGATGTTCTCGAAAACGATGTCATGGACAAACGTTTCCTTTTCAGGATCACCCTCGATACGCAGTAGCGTGACGAGCCCCGGCACCGGATACTGGAAGCGCGTCGTCTCCAGCTTCTCGCCAGGACGCGGAATGTACACGATCTTCTTCGCAACGCCGTCGTACAGCCACTCGCCCGGCTCGTCGAGCGCAAACGGCGCGTTCTCGACGTAGTACGTCGATTTCGCGTCCCACGTGTTCCACTTCGTCACGGACTTTCCTTCCGTGAACACCACGCCCCGTGCGGCGTCGTAGCAGCGAATCGGACGACGAGTGGACGACCACTTGTGGTGTACGACGAGATGCGCCAGTCGCTGATGGGCGAAGCTGCAATTCGCGAGCGGCGCGAGGTCTCCGCCGTTCGCGAATAGTTCCATCAGCTCGGTGTCGCCCGCGAGAAGCGTGGGCTTTGCACCTTTCGCCTGCATGAATCCCTCGTTGGGGTAACGGGCTCGTTTCGCGCGGCGTCCGTTTACGTACAGTTGCTCGAACCATACGGCAATCTGAAAACGGGGCATGTTCTTGATCGGGACATCCGTCTCCCAACGTCCGTCTGGACGCGCACGCCACCCCTTCAGTTCGCACGCACCAACGATCTTTGCGGAACCATCGGCTGGCCCGCGCCAAACAACAGGTGCATCGGGCAGACCAGAGTCATCCGGCGTGAATGTAAACGATTCGGATATTGGATACTCGCCCGCCGCCAGCGAAACAGTCCAGCCGCCGCGCTCACCAGCGGACATCCGCGTGCGCAAGGCTTTTTGCGCTTCAGCTGGCGTTGCGAAAGGACGCTCTGCGGAACCATCGCGGGCTTCACCCGCATTTGGCGCAACATATATGACCTTCTCCGCAGCCGCAGCCGCGCACGACAACGCCGCCATAAAGGTTATAAACGATTTCATTTCCATTATATCTCCTTGTTCTTGATACGAGGAATTATAGCAAAATCCCCACGCCCCCGCAAGGTTGGCACACTATTTCATTGTCGTATTTCGACATTGCGTACCATGTGGACAAAGTACGCTGTTATCGGCGGGTACGGCGGCGGACGGCGGCGAAGGCAGCGGCGGTGGCGCTTTCCTGAGGTTCCGGATTTTCCGGCGGTTCCGGATTATCCGGTCTTTCCAGTTTCTTCGGCTGCTCCAGTTTCTTCGGCTTCTTCGGCAACGAGGGCAGCCTGAGCACGGGGAGCTTCCACCCCAAGCGCGCGGCGGCGACTGACGCAAGGAGGATGAGCGCAGCGATGATGTAGATCACCGGGGCGAGCTGCACTGCGTGTCGAAACGGCGGAAGCGCGTCCCACGCCGTATCCGCCGTGGTGAGCGAGCGTCCGCCCGTGGATTCCGAAAGCCGCGCGAGGTTGCGCTGGCCGGCGCGGGGATCTGGCGCACGCCTGTATTCCCCTGGATACGGCAGACAGATCGGCGGCAATGCAAAGGGCTTGCCGGAGGGAAGTATCACCACGGGGAACGCTGTCTCGCCGCCCGAAAGCGGGACGAACGCGGAAAGCGCCTCGGCGTCATCCCATGTGAGCGCGCCCTGTACCTTTTCGGGGCCGGACCCTTCGCGCTGGATGATCGTGACAAGCGGCAACCCCGCGTTCGAAAGCGCGGCGAGCGGATTGTCGCTTTCCGCCACCGCCGTGACGCGCATTCCCCCCGACACCGCCCTGCGCTCAAAGTAGAAGCCGGATGACGACGCGCCGTCTTCCCCGAGCGTCCAGCGCGCGATCGCCGCCGTAAGTTCCGCACCGTATTCGGATGTCATGAGCGGCGCAGAGTACTGTCCCGACAGTTCTCCCGTGAATGCAAGAGTACGTCCAAGCCCCGCTTGCCTGAACGCAAGCAGCGGCGCGGGGTCGTCGTTCGCCGGAAGCGCGAACATGGCGACGTCGCTCCCCTCCCTGCGGTACGTGACGTTGTAGCCGCCCACGACGAGTTTGTCCGGAACTGCGGCGTCCGACACCTGCCTGAGCGCCGAAACAACCTTGACGGGCGCGGGGTTCGTCTCCATCGTCGCCTTGCAGACGAGATAGGTGTCCTGCTGGAAGATGCGCGGGATTTCCGCCGCGTTGTCCTCGAAATAACACTCTCCGTGCCCCGCCTTGGCGATGAGTTTGAGCAGCCTGGCGTCGCAGTCGCGCTGCGTTCCCAGCGCGATCACGCTCACGGTTATCCCGGTTGCCAGCGCCTTGGACAAATACTTTTCGTAATCGCCCGCCTCTTCCGCGTCGGCGGCGTCCGCGAAGAGGATGATGTGCTTGGCCGCCACATTCGCCTTCGCGAGTTCGCGTATGCCGGCCATGAGGCCCTCCTTCACGAATATGCCGCCGCCTTCAGAGCGGATGGACAGCACGCGGCCCCGTTTCGCCTTTGCGTCCGACGCGTACTGGAGCGGCAACACCATGTGCGGAGCGGAGTCCACCGCGATCACCGACACCTGGTCCATTGGCCCCAGCATGTCGATGGCGCTCGCGGCACCGAGGTTCGCCATGTCCATCTTCGTGCGTCCACCGCTGCCGGCCGCGCACGCCATCGACCCTGAACGGTCCATCACGATCGCCATCGCCACCGTCTGCTTGCGGTGTTCCTGCCGCAGTTCGAGCGACACGGGCATGACGTCCTCCACGGCGGTGCGGTACCATCCGCCCGGACCGAACGCCTTGTCGCCGCCGGTGAGCGCAAGACCCCTTCCAAGTTCCTGCACAAACGCCGCGAGCGACCTCATCTCCGCTGGCTGGAAATGCTTCGCGGGGACGTTTTCGAGGACCACGCCGCCGTACCCCGCAAGCGCCTCCACGCTGCATTCGAAGTCGGCGGCTTTTCGTTCCTCCACGTTCACGCCCGCCGCTCGCGCAACCGACGCGGCCGGAGATCCGACGCCGTCGTAAAGCCAGAGGAGCGGACGCCCACCGCGCGTCTCCACGATGAACGTAGCCCGGTTGTTTTCAGGACACGGATCCTCTCCTGACGGCGAGACGGCGAGCGTGTAGCGCCTGATGCCTGGCTTCTCGGCGCGGTCGCGGAACACGAGCGGCGTAAGCCCTTCGCGGAACACCATCGCCCCACGCGCCACCACGTTCGTGCCGCACACGAGGGCGTAGCTGTTGGTGGACGTCTCGGGCGCGTATATCCACGCCGTCGCGCAAACGAATCCCCCGGGCGCAACGGAAGGAGACGCGTCGATGCGCGATACGGCGAGGTCGTGCGCAAAGGGACGCGTCTGGAGCATGGTGTCCACCGGCAACGCGCATGCGGCCTCTCCGTCGTTGTCGGTGAGCCCGTCGGACATGACGAGAACGCGGGAGTGGCGCGCCCCGTCGCGCCCAAGCGCCTCCGCCTTGGCAAGCGCGCCCGGAAGGTCGGAACCGTCGCGGCCAATGGTCTGGATAAATCCTTCAAAACCCTCTTTGGATGGCTGTTGCTCCACGGCGGCACCGCGTCCGAACGAGACGACGGCAAGTTCGGCGGCTGCAGGACGCTTCGACGCGAGCGAGCGGATGATTTTCTCCTGTTCCTTAAGCGCGGCGTCGCCCATCGAAAGAGACCTGTCGGCCACCACCACCAGCGTCCCACACCGTTCCTTCATGGGGAAGACGGGCCGGGCCATCGCCAGCACGGCGAACGCCGCCGCCACGAGCGCGGCCTTTTTCCTGTAGAGATAGAAGTGAAGCAACAGCGCGGCAATCGCCGCAAGTGCGGGAATCCACGCGGCGGAACTTGTGCGCAGGACGTTCTCAGGCGGCGCGACGGGTGCGCCGAAACTGCCGGTGCCGCAGCGCGTGAGATCCGATTCGCCGGCGTCAAGGACATCCGACGTCGCTTCATCCTGAACCTTCTTCGCACCGCCACGCGCCGCCTCCGATGCCGCCACCGCGACGTTCTGCACGAGCACCGGGAAAGCGGGCGAACGGAAGAACGCGAGACGCGGGTTGGAGAACGCAACCGTGCAGACATTCGTGCCGACGGCGACGAGCGGACGCCGGGCGACGGTTGCCACGGCCACGCCTTCTGGTTCGGCGTCGGCAAGCGCGTACGCCATGCCGTCGAGCGACACGCCCTCAAGAATCCGTTCACCCGGTTCCGCCCACACCGGCCCTCTCACGTAGTTGGTGCCGGAGGGCAGGAACACGAGGCGGTACGCGGAAGCGGATCGCAAACTGCGGTCCGTGGCGACAAGATCCGCCGCCTCGCCGGGCGCCATGTACTCGCGCACGTAACCCGTGGCGTCGAGCGCGCGTTTCACGAGAGACGAAAGCTCTTTGTCCGCAATGTCGAGCGCGACCGAGACGGACGGAACATCAGGCGGTGCGAGATGTACCTCGTTGTCGGCGTCAAGGGCGTCGTGCGGAATGGACGCCTTGATCGATGGCAGATTGGCCGCAACGGTTCCGGAGAAGAGCGCGCGCCCTTCCGCGTCGAACTTGAGAGTCGATTTACCCACGCCCTCGATCTCAAGAACGCACGAATCCTGTCCCTCCCCGAAACGGCGCACTTCGATGAACACGGAATCGTGCGCGGGATCGCGACGGCGTCTGCGCACTGCCGTGATGGCGCAGTTGGACGCAGGCACGCCGAACGCCTCCCACCTGATTCCGGCGGCGGGCAATTCGCTTTCCGGTGGACGGTCGGTGAGCACGAGTATCTCGTCGCCGGGAAGCTGTATCGCGCGCGCCGAGGCGATTTCGCGCTCAAGGGCGAGCGCGTCCTTCGCCGTGCGCACGCGGATGGCATCCTTCGCGCCGCGCCTTTTCTCGCGCTCAAGGAATTCGGCGGCCTTCTTCCCCGCGTCGCCGGCGGACATCGACGGCGACGTGTCGAGAATCACGGCGAGCGATCCGGACGAACTGCGCCATGTGAGCGGAGTTAGCGCGGCGCACACGAGCGCCACGAGCGTGAAGAGTTCAAGCCAGAAACTCGGCGGCGTGCGAAGGCGGTCGCGACGACGCGCGGCGGATAGCGATGCGGACGGCTTGGGCCAAAGAAGCAGCGATCCCACAGACTTCGGCGGACTACGGCGGCGGAAGCAGTACACCGCTGTCAGCACGGCGGCGGTGGCGAATCCTGCGGCGGCGAGAGGCGTTGCGAGAATCATCGGCGTCCCTCCACGATTCCAGCGGCGGCGAGTTCGCGCACCACGTCGGCACGGGGCGATTCGGCGGCGAGGTCGATGAACGCGGCGTTGAAACGACGGGCGGCGGCGCGCCAGCGGGCGGTGTGCGCCTCAAGCGCCTTGAGATAGGCGGAAACCGTCTCGTCGTTGAGGGCGAGTTCGCGCCTTTCGCCTGTCTCGCTGTCCACCAGCTCGCCCGAGCCGCCTGTCTCGGGCAAGATTTCCGAACGGGAAAGAACGCGTATCACGATCACGGACGCGGCAAGATGCGAGAGTCGGGCGAGTTCGCGTTCGGGGTCGAAATCGGTCATCAGGTCCGAGATTGCGATGCGGACTGAACGCGGCGTGCGCGGTTCCTCGCGCTCCACCACGCGGCATCCAGTGGCGGCGGCGGTAAAGAGGCCGAAGATATAGTCCGAGGTTTCGCGCTTCGCCGTCGGCACGTCCATCGAGGCGGACGCATCGCGGAACATCTCGATGACGGGCGCCACCTCCTCGCGGTGTACCTTCACCACCTCGCGGTCGGAGCGGGCGAGAACGTTCCAGTCGAGGTTGCGGAGGTCGTCGCCGGGAGCGTAGTCGCGGTAGTCCTGGAACTCCAGCGACTCGCCTGCGCGCGGTGCGGCGACGGAACCCGGCCCGCCGCGCAGCGCGCGCCGGGGAATCAGGAAGCGCAGTGCGCGTCCGTCGGCAAGTCCCTGTTGCTCTGCTTCCGTCATGGCTTGCGGAATCTCTTGAAGTCCTCTCTGGTCGCCCCCATCACGAAACAAATCGCGGCGATGACCATCACGATCGCGATCAAAAGGTGTCCGTTGGGAACTCGGCGAACCCCTTCAATGCAGCACGGGAACGGCCGCAGCGTAGTCCGGTCCAGCACGTCAAGTTCCGTCAGGAATTGGAGTCCGTTTATTATGGCGATGTACGCCGCGGCGATCTTGCCCAAGGATTTCGCAAGGCGGGGGTGGGTATTGAGAACCATCCGCGCGATCGATCCTGCGATCACGACGAGAGCGCCGCATTCGAAGATCAAGACGATGATGCGCTTTGCAACGTTCAAATCCATCGTACCACCGACATTCAGTACGAGCATGGAGGACGACGCCGTGGCAAGCAGAAACGCGAAAAACATTGACGGCATACTTCCCGTGGCAAACGGGAAGGCGAGGACGCGGAGGATCCACGAACGCGGCGCATGGATCACCGCGCCGCGCGTGAGGGGCAGCGGACGCGACGCCGCACCAAGAGCTATCATTCCGGCAACCAACGTCCATATTACGCTCCAAAAGGCACAAGGGTCTTCGTCCGAGAATATCAGGGGGTAGCCCACTGCGAACAGCACGATCTGGGTTATGCGGAGAGTCCGCGCGAAGTCGGTGTGCGGTGGGGCGAGTTCAGCCGCCGCCTGTGCGCGACAGTAGGCGATCATGAGCAGCGGAACTACAAACGCGAAGAATATGCCGGCATACGACCATGAGGACGACGTGCCACCAGAATGCCAGCTTCTGAAGGTCATAAAGGCGCTCAAGCTCGTCGCAAATATGGGCAGGACCGTGTACAGCGCCACGAGAAGAATGATCTTCATCGCAATAGGACGCCGCGAGCAGGCTGGAAGCAGTCCAAGCGAGGACATCACAATGCCGGCGACGAACAGTTCGAGCGGAACGACGACGGTTGAGACAAGCTCGACGCCGCGCATCAGGTACGACAGCACGAAGAACGGCATCGCGAGCGCCACCGCAATCGCGGATATGATCGCCGCCGCCGTAATCTTGCCAGTGGCGATCTGCGCGGAAGTGAGGGCGGTGGTGAACTCCAGCCCGAGGCTTGTCTTACTCGTCTCGATCGCTGTCTTTATGGACGTGAAGAGCGGTATCAGTCCGCACGTGACGATGCCGGTGATCACCGCCACCGCGATAAGCGGTCCCCCTCCAAGCCCCTTTCCGTAAGTCACCTCCATGGGCGACATGTCGTGCATCTCCGACGACAGCACGATCGCCGTCGTCACGAGAAGCACGATTGGAAGCACCGCCATGCCCCAGAGAATGAGGCGGGAACGCACGAGCTGGCGCAGTTCCTTGAGTGTGACGGGGTTTATGCGAAATTGAAGTTTCATGCGAGGTTTCCTTTCGTCACGTGCATGAAGATGTCCTCGAGCTTTCCGACTTCCGGCTCGAAGAGGACGGGCACCAGTTCCCTGGCGAAGAGGTTTCCGGCAAGCGCCGCGGCCGCCTCGTCGCCGGAGGCGGTCTTCACGCGCCATCCGTTTCCGCTGCTCTCCGCCGCGATGACGCCGGGTGTTTCAAGGAGGATGGGCAACGCCTTTTCGTTGACGTCCGGCAGGAAGCGCAGCTTGATCCAGGTTTCCGCACTCACCGCCGCTTCGGCGTTGAGACGCCTGCCCCTTTCGATGATCACGGAAGAGGTACACATCTCCTCCAGTTCGGAAAGGATGTGCGAGGAAATCAAGATCGCCTTCCCGTTTTCTCCCAGCGCCTTCACGAGCTCGCGCAACTCAATGCGGGCGCGCGGGTCGAGTCCGTTCGCGGGCTCGTCCATGATGAGCACGGCCGGATCGTGTACGAGGGCGCGGGCGAGCGAGACGCGCTGTTTCATTCCCTTTGAGAGTGCGTGGAGCGTGCGGTCGCGGAATTCGGTGAGGCCGGTGAATTCCTCCACGCCCTCCACCGCCTTGCGGATTGCCGCGCCGCGAAGCCCGTAGGCGCGCGCGAAGAAGTCGAGGTACTCGTCCACGGTCGTGTCGGTCCGGCTTGGGAGGTCGTCCGGCATGAAGCCGATAAGACGGTGCGCCTGTTCGGGGTGGTCCAGCACGGAGATGCCGTCCAGTGTAATGTCGCCGGAATCCGGCGTGTCGAGCGTGGACATGATGCGCATTGTGGTGGTCTTGCCTGCGCCGTTGGGTCCGACGAATCCGATCACCTCTCCGGACGAGAACGAGAACGACAGTCCGTCCACCGCACGGAATCCCCTGTCGAACGTCTTCACGAGGTTGGTCACTTCAACCTTCATTCGGCCACCTCCTTGAACTTCCCGAACACGAGGCCTGCGGCCGACATGTTCGACTTCTTGCGCTGGAGCGGATTGGGGAAGAACGGCGAACCCTCGACTTCCACCACGTACTCGCCCGGCGAAACCTTCTTGCACGACTCCGCCACGAACTTCAAGTTCTCCTCCCAGTTGCGCCCGTAGGTCGTCTGCTCGTCGTAGAACGGGTACCTCTCTCTGGGAGGAACCGGCGGGCGCGGGGCACCCGCCCCTCCGAGTTTCTCTGCCTTCGCCGTCGCGCCGGGTTCGACGTCGTGGAACGCCCACAGCGCTCCTCCCACGTTGGCGTGTCCCGACTTGATCTTCGCGCCGAGAAGGTTAACCACCGCGACATCCCCGTTAGGAGACACGCGGAAGTCAAGGCGCTCCGGTCTTTCGCATGCGCGCGAGAAGTCGAAGAACGCGGACACCAGCGGTTTTACCCAGCCATCCACGAGCCGTTGCTCGTCCGCCGAATCCACCGTCACCAACTCATCATCGTCATTTTGGGCTCGTACGTGCCTTCTCGCGAAGGACGCATCCGACGGAAACGCGATCTGCCCGTCCAGCGAAACAGGCGAGAACACGCAGAACTGTCCAAGCGTAACCGCCTTTTTCGTTGTCTGGTCGAGAACCGTCACCGACTGGAGCCGCACGGTCGGCGTTGTGCCGAAGAATGCATACGCGGAAACCGCCACCACCAGGGCGAATACCGCAGCCGCGCCGGGGAGAATCGCCAAAAGCCTGATTCTCGTGTTGCGCTTGACGCTGCGCAGTACCGCGACAGGGACGATTATGCAGGCAAACAGCGCTAGTACCAAGAGAAGCGTTTTCACGGGAACGGTCGCCTTCGCCTCCATTGGGATACGCTTCAGATCCCCAAGCAGCGCAGAGTCTGAACCATAATTCATTTGAATGTCGCCGGAAAGGATATAGCAGGATTCATCAATCGGCTTGAGCGCAGCTGCGGCCTCCTGTACGTCCGCAAAGCCGTCGTTGCCCTTTGTCACAAAAACCGCGCCGCCAAGTGTGCGGTACGTATCAAGCGCCGACTTCGCGTCGGTTCCGAGTGATGCGTATTCGTTCGCCGTGATGAAAATGCTGTCGTAGGTCGAATAGATGCGCCAGTCAACGGGCCACTTCTCTGCGGGGAATCTGAATTGCTTGGCATCGAAACGGTATGGGCTTCCCCTGCCCTTGCCTTTGGCCCTGTGGTATCTGTGCGAAGATTCTTCAGTATGCCTTTGCAAGTATTTTCTCTCGTTCATGGCTTTTGTGAGACCGTCCCAAAGTTTCTTTGAAGAGATGCCAGCCGATAGCAGGAAGATCGGCACGTCGTTGGAACCGGGCACAAAATGTCCCATTGAGAACGAGGCACTTTGCATGTTACGGTCAGCCCTCGCGCCAGGAGTGGTCTCGAATATTGAAAGATTATATGTGCCGAAACGATATCCCTGTTCAAGGGCGAGCGGTAGAAAAAGCGTAAACTCAACCGTTGCGCCAGGCTGGATTGAGAAATTCTTTCCCACCAAAGCCGAACGCCCGGTAATTGCCTTCACAATGAAGCTGCGTTCGCGAGCTGCGTTGTTCTTGAACCTGAACGTAATGCCCGGAGTCCCGTGGTGTATTCTTAAGGCATTGCAATCGGAGTAGGATGCCTCCAGGTCCTTGATGTCACGCTCGCCGAACGTGATTTCCTTCCACAGCAACGTGGGCGTGACCGTTGGCTCGTAAGAGTCAGGATCCGGATCCGTGGTGAGCGATAATGCCGCTGCGTTCAGGACCGACAAGGACACCATCACTGCAATTTGCAGCATTTTCGAGAGCTTCATCGGAAAAATCCTCCTTGCATCATTCGGCAACGGGAGTGGACTCCAGCACGCCATCCACCACGCTGCGCGCATCGACGCCGTCCAACTTGGCGCGGTAGTCGAGGATGAGCCTGTGGTTCAGCACGGGGAACGCGACCTTGCGCACGTCGTCGAATCCCACCGAGGGGCGTCCGTCCATCAACGCCAGCGCGCGCGCCGATTCCGCCATCGCGATCGCGGCGCGCGGCGACGCGCCGCAGGTGACGTACTTCGCGCCGTGCGTGGCGGCGACGAGCCTGCCAATCCAGCCGGCCACCGCCTCCGGGAGAAGCACCTTCCCCACCGTGTCGAGCGCACGTTCGAGCGAGTCCCTACCGAGGGAGAACCCGCTTTCGGGCATGTCGCCGTGCGAGCGCGTGGTGATGATGGCGGTGAGCGTGGCGGCGTCCGGCGGCGAAACGTGCAGTTTGAAGATGAAACGGTCTGTCTGCGCCTCGGGGAGCGGATAGGTTCCTTCAAGTTCGATCGGGTTCTGGCTTGCAAGCACGAAGAACGGCTTGGGAAGCGGACGCGTCACGCCCATCAGCGTGACGGTGCGTTCCTGCATCGTCTCGAGCATGGCGGACTGCGTCTTCGGCGAGGCGCGGTTGATTTCGTCCGCAAGAAGGAGGTTGCAGAACACCGGCCCCGGCTTGAACGCCATCGTGCGGTTGCCGTCAGGGCCGGTCTCGAGGATGTGCGAGCCGAGGATGTCGGACGGCATCAGGTCGGGAGTGAACTGCACGCGCTTGAAGTCGAGGTCGAGTATCTGCGCGAGAGCGCGGATGAGCGCGGTCTTGCCGAGTCCGGGGAGCCCTTCCAGAAGTATATGCCCGCGCGCGAGGATTCCGGCGAGCACAAGCCGGTGGAGCTCGGGCCGGCCGAGGAGCATGCGGTCGAGCGCGGCGAGTGTGGCATCGAGATCGCGTTTCACGGGCGCGACGTCGTCTGGACTGAGAAGCGTCATGGCGTTTTCCTTTCTATGTCGAAAAATCTTTTCACCGTACCGCGGTGGCGCGGCAACACAAGCTGGTTCGCCGAGGTTCCGCGGTTGCGTCCGCCGATCGCGCGAGTTGCGCCGGGGGCAGAATGGATTCCGTGCTTGGCGGGGTCTTCTTCGGAAATCGACTCGCCCACTTTCGTTTCGGACGGCTTGCCGGATAGTTCGGTCTTCTCCGCAAGGTCCTTGAGCTTGGACGCGCCCAGTTTCGCTTCATTGCCGTAGTTCATCGCCGCATCATCCCTTCCACGCGATATGCCGCCGCTGCCGGGCTTCCCCTCGCCTTCTTCGGCATGTCCTTCCTCGGCGCAGCAGTCGCCATTGCATTCGTCTTCGCCGTCGCCGAGTTTCGCGCCGCAATGGGGGCACCTGCCCTCGTAAGACTCGTCGAGCATCTTCTTCAGCATCTCTGCGCCGTCTGGTTTCGTGGCGAGCGTGGCGAAGGACGTATCCTTCGGCAGGATTCGCTTCGCCGCCTGTGCGTCGATGTCAAGAAGCGCGTCCAGCTTCTCGCGCACCGCGTCCACGGCGTCGAGCGTTTCGCCGGGCGATGCGGGATCGGCCTCTTTCTCGATGCGGGCCAGTTCTTCCTGAAGGGCCTTGATGTCCTCTGCGTCAAGGGATTTCGCCTCCTCGAGTTCGGCGAGCTCGTTCTTGATTTCGGCCGTCACGTCGGGAAAGGCGGGCGCGGGCGGCTGTTGCACGCCGGCGGCGAACCAGTCGTCCGGCGCGGCAGCAACGGCGACGAGCGAAACGAGCGAGGCGATGGCAGCCGGAACTGAGCGACGCCACGTGATCGGAATTGGCGGCGCGACGGAAACAGGGCTCGGCCACTTCTCGGCACCGGGAACGTCCTTCGCGAGGATGAGTCCGCCCGCGTGCGACGCATCCTCAACGAGCGCGAGACATTTCGCGACAGACGGCGCACGGGCGAGCGAGCGCAGCGCACACACCAAGACGCAAACCGGCACCACCGCGAACACCGCAAACGCGACAGGCGGCAGCGGCGAGAGGAACGCGCGTGCGGCGAGCAATCCGCACGCCGCCACGGCCGCGCCAAAGGCAAAGCCCCGCAGCGCACCTCCTGCAAGCAGGTCCGCCCGAAACGCCCGCATCACGGGCTTTGTCACCTGATCCGCCATATTCTTTCGTCAACTGGACGGGCATATTATACCACATTTCAGCATCATCGAGCGCAACATTTCAAGCACCGCGTTCTCGAGCAATAAGTCCGTCACTTCACTCTCGCCAAGACACAGCATCTCTCTGGAAAAATCCTGATTGTATTTCTTGTGCTCGTCCGTCCCGGGCTTTAATCCACAAGCATCAAGAGCTTTCCCGACAGGCGACATTTTAGCTTTCTGAGAAGGCTCGTTTTGCAGAGAATGCACGTTTACCTTCTTCTTCTCAATGCCCATATCCTTCAATGCCGCCTCATAATTCAAACCGTTCCCGTCCGACGTTGGTGCCTCCCTTTCTATATTATTTTTATTTATATTTATATTAGGTGACCGCGTGGCGGCTACGGCGGTGGCCGTCTGGCGGCTACAGCTGTGGCCGTCTAGCGGCCTAGGCGATGACCGCGTGGCGGCTATGGCGGTGCCCGCCTGGCGGCCTTTGCGCTTCTTCTCCATTTCGGCTTTTACCTTGTCCACTGGCAGTTTTAGCACGTAAGCATTGGCCAACATCTGTCCGAACCTACCACGCTTTCTTTTGGATTTCCTCTTTTGTCATGATTGCTCCTTTGGTTTGCCGGTTGCGAAACACCTTTTTCACGATCCATGACGTGTCTGAACCGCAGATGACCATCACAACGTCCTTCCGGACGAAACACCAGCCATTCCAGAATCTCTCAAACCACATGACGAACTTTGATTTCGGCGTATCCATCCACGGCATTTCATCGATGAAAATGACTTTCTTGCGCCTGCTTCCACCGGCAACGATGAACCGCTCCAGCGCGTTGAACGCCTGCCGCCAGTTTTTAAGCGACGGAACATCCTTCGCCCCTGAACGGATGAGCGAATCGTGGAATGCGGCGAGCTGTTCCTTCAAGATCCCGCTCGCTAGACCTGCATGCTGGAAATAAAACCTGTCACCAAACGTCTCCCGCACGAGAAAAGTCTTGCCAATGCGGCGGCGGCCATATACAGCAACGAGCTGCGCTTCGTCTCTTGCTAGCACATCAAGCAATATAGCATGATTTGGCGAGAAAGTGCCACGGATAAAAGGACGATCATTCAACTTCAGCACGTCGCGCTCCGTCGCGGCCGCATGAAAAGCCGCCGTCTTGGCGGCGTACTGGGACAACTGGCGTCCCACCCGTTGCGGGCGCAATTGGCGACTGGCAACATTGGAACTGGCAACATTCCCCCACGTCCCCGCACGTGCGCCAAATTTCCCCTTTCGCTACGATCATCGCAACGGGAGTGGCCACGACAAGCGCGGCCCTCCCGCGTGTGGCCACAATTAGAGCGGCGGGTTCATCGAAACCTACCCGTTGGCCGGGACGATGGCCTTCACGCCGACGGGATTGTCGACGAGTTCAAGGAGGTACGACTTCTGCGACGGATTGGCGTCATTCACGAGAAGACGCGTGGCAACCTTCCGGCGCTCTGCGTCAAACACGTGTCCTGCGTCCGAGCAACCGATTCGCCGCCCCCACGCGATCATCTTCCGCCCGTTTCGGTCATCGCCAAAGAGTTCGACAATGCATTTCATGCGATGTCATTCACGCTCGATCGCTATGGCTCCAACATGCAAGGAATCAACTCCCCGCCCACGCTCAATTCCGGCGCGTCGGGCGTGCCGCCGACAATGAGATCGGCGATGTACGTGCGGCGCATGCCGACCGTCGTGGGCGAAGCATGCGTGTGGAACACGATGCGCCATTTTCCGTCTTTGTCCTTGAACAACGAATGGTGTCCCGTTCCGCGCAGGCCGCGAAAACGACGCAGGATCGGATTCGACGCGGATTTGCGCCACGGTCCCTCGGGCTTGTCGGCGAGCGCGTAGCCGACGGCATAGTCGGGATCCCAGAAGGCACGGCCCGAATACGTGAGGACGTACTTCTTCCCAATCTTCACGACGAACGGCCCCTCGGTGATCGCGTTCCCCTCCCACGGCGTATCGGCGCGGAAGAGCATACGCTCGGTTCCCGGCTTGACGTGCAGCCAGTCCTTTTCAAGTTCGGCGAGCCAAATCGTGTTGCCTCTGTCAAAATGCACGTACACCATCCACGAGCGTCCGTCGTCGTCCACAAACAGCGAGTTGTCGATGCCCGCGCGCTCAAGAAGCGGTTTCTTCTCGGCCTGGCGGAACGGCCCGAGCGGCGAATCCGCTACCGCCGCGCAGACATATCCCTCGGCGGAATAGAACATGACGAACTTCCCATCGCGTTTGTAAACCTCAGGCGCCCAAAAGGAATGGTTACCGTAGGAGTCGCTCTTGTGCAGAGCCAAACCGCCTGCGGCGCGTCCCTTCGAGAGCTTCCAATTCTTGAGGTCCTTCGACACGGCGACGGCGATGCCATCACCGGCGTATGTTCCGTAGGCGTAGTACGTACCGTTGTCCAACAGCACGAACGGATCGGCGAGCGCAAGCGTCGCGGTGGGCACCGCCTCCGCCGCCGCGCCAAGCGCGACCGCCGCGAATACGCAAAAACTGAAAAAGTACATTTTTGTGCCACCGTGCTGTTACTTGAGCGCCGTACGCCGGTGATGTTCGGACACCTTTTCGATCCAATAGTCGGCCATGCGAATGTGTGCGGCGTAGGTCGGATGCGCACCGTCCCAGAACCAATAGCCCGGACGCGTATTCTCCTTGACAAGCGTCTCGTCGAAGAGCTTCTGGAAATCAACGAAACAGAGATTGTGGCGTTCGGCGACCGCCCGCGCGGCCTTGCGCCACGGAGCCAACTGTTCTCTCTCCGGCTCACGGAGACAGAACGGTTCGCAGAGGACCATCTCCACGCCGGGGAATTTCTTCAGCGTCGACGAGACGAGCGTTTCGAGGTTTGCCGCGTACTTTTCAAGCGTCATCTTGCCGGACTTCGCCCAGTAGAAGTCGTTGATTCCCACAAGAAGCGAGACGACGTCCGGCTTCAGCGTTCCCGTCCGCTCTGGGAACGGCGACTGCCAGCCCTTCTCTCCGAACTTCAGGTTGAACACGTCGTTCTCCCACCTTTTGAGTAGTTTCTCCGTCGTGTCGCCGCTGAGTGCGCGGTTCAGGAAACACAGTCCCTTGTCGGGACGGTAACCGAGATACCGTGCGGCGACCTCCGCCTGGTAGCCATGGCCGAGGTAGTGGTTCATGTCCCCGCGCCGCCCTCCATGCGTAATGGAGTCGCCGATGAAGAGGATGACGCTTCCATCCTTGAACACGCCCTCCGGCGCGACGTCGCGCGACGTATCAGCCCACGCAAACGATGCGCATACAGCCGCCAACGCGGCGAATACTGATGATGTTTTCATTTGTTGTTTTCCTTTCTTGTGCTATCCGGTGACGCGCGGAACGCGGCGACGTCAGCCGGGCGATCGGTATTGATGTAGTCGAGACCGAGTTCCCGCGAAAGCTGCCACGCCTCCGGGTTGTCGGGGAATCCCCACAGACGGTAAGGAACTCCTTTGGCGTGCGCCCGGGCGGCGGCGGCGCGGATCTTTTTCTTGTCGCATTCCGCCATTGCGCCAGAGCGCCACTTGGTAAGGATGCGCGCATAGTCGCTGATCCACGAGACGCGCTTGTATTGGCCGTCGTCCAGCTTCCTGGAGGAGGGAACGCTGAAGAAAACGAAATCGGGATATTCAAGGAAATCCTTTATCTCGGAAATGTCGCCGCCGACGCTCAGCCTTACCGCCGAAGGGTTCTTG
>CACZDG010000001.1 GCA_902779865.1 uncultured bacterium | reverse complement strand
AACATGGTGAGGTCGTCGCCGGAGAGAGTCAAAGCCTACTTCAAGGACAAGCACGTCGCCTATGCCGCTGAATCAACCTGATTTATTGCCGGAGCAATAGCTTCACGTATGACCCGGCGTGTTCAACAGAACACAACACAAAATCGCCGTTTCTAATCGACGACTTCAAGATCTGGGACTACGCAAAGACAGACATATTGAAATAAGACCAGATGTTATACCGTATCGCGGAATCGGCAACCATGAAGAGCATACTTCTAACCGGTGGAACGGGATTTCTCGGAAGCGCCTTGCTGCGGGCGCTAGCCTTAGAACCAAGCCCCAAGACCAAAGCACATCAAAGACTGATTATGGAGTAGGTTGGTGAATACGAATACGATAGTATTGACAGGTGCCACGGGATTTCTCGGAAGTCACATCTTAAAAGGGCTGGTTCATACCAATACCTATCACGTAGTAGTCCTCAAACGTTCATTCTCGAATCTCACTCGAATAGCAAACTTGTTGCAACGACATGATATAGAGTACCTAAACGTAGATCTTGAAGAAAATACGATCAAACAGCGTTTTTCCAAGGGTGATATTTCGGCTGTAATTCATTGCGCAACAGAATATGGGCGAGGTAGGAAACCGATTGCAAATGTATTACGCGCAAACCTTATCTTTCCAATCAATCTCCTAGATATGTGTGTTGAGTTTGGCGTTGATGTGTTTATCAATACTGATTCCTACTTCAACAAACCCTCTCTACAATATCCGTACCTGTTGGATTATTCGTTATCAAAAAAAAGCCTTTTGTTATGGTTGCCATACTTTGCCAACAAATTGCGTATCGCAAACATGACATTAGAGCATATCTTTGGCCCAACAGATGGGGATGCCAAATTTGTAACTACAATGATAAAGCAGATCGCCATAGCCAAGAGTAAAGCCGTATCATTATCGCCAGGCAATCAAATCCGTGATTTCATTTATGTACACGATGTCGTCTCTGCATATCTTACGGTACTAGCAACTTTGCTTGCAGAAAGAAAGACGTGTTTGAAAGAGTTTGAAGTTGGTACCGGACAAGGGACATCTATACGTTCTTTTGTAGAGGCCATCAAAGAATTGTCTGGCAGCCCAACACAATTAAAGTTCGGCGCAATTCCATATAGAGATGCCGAAATCATGGATTCAAAGGCAAATACAGATTCATTGATGAAATTGGGATGGCATCCCAATTACAATTATTATTCTGGACTGACTGATTTGCTCAAACGAATGAGAGCCTTTAACATGAACCATATTCAAGGGAACTAATCATGGCGATTATTGATAAACTGGGAATAACTATAATCACATATAACAGAGCGCCCCTCCTAAAGCGAACGCTTACCACCATACTTTCGGACGATTCACCAGTCCGAGACTGTTATATAATCGTACAGAGCAATAACTCTTCAGATGAAACTTCTGAAGTCGTCAAAACTTTACAGTCAATGCATCCCAATCTCTCATATCGAGAGAATCCATACAATATTGGTTTGTCTGGCAACATATGCAAGGCGATGGAGCTCGCAGACAAGGAATATCATTGGATCCTCTGCGACGACGACCGTTTTGACTGGCAGAACTGGGCCGAGGTGGAACGCGCGATCGACAACAAGACGCCAGTGATCTGCACCTCAAACTACATGATCCCCGAGAAATACAGGGAGAGAGTTGACTACCAGCTTGCGCAAATGAGCTTCCTCCCCGCCATCATCATACGCACTGAACTCTACACAGACACGACAATCCGTAATTCCTTTGACAACATATTCACCCTTTTCCCGCATCTGGTGCCTATCGTGTCGTTCCTCAACGCGGGAGGCAAGATACATGTCATCTCGCGCGAGGTCGTGACGAACGGAATGGAACAGGGAACCGACTGCTCGTATCTGCGCGGGGCGCGTCCCGACATCATTTTTCACCGCAGTCGCACGATGACGTGGATGGTCGGGTATTCCAATATCCTTGCCAATCTTACGGACAGAAAATTGGCTCGACGGTGCTTCCACACGGTAATAGCTGGCGACCATTCGTTTCGTTCCGGCTACTATGCCTTTCTGTCCCAATGCCTGTTCTCCTTCAGAGGACGTGAGAACCGAATGCAACTGGAAGACCTCATGTCCCAATGTGGATTCTTCCTTCGCGTCGCCTTGTGGCTCGTCCGCCTCGTCCAGAATTCGCCGCTCTACTTCCCGTTGAAATACATCCGCGACCTCAAGTGCCGCCGCGCCGACAAACGCAAACAGGATTAATCCGTAGCAACAAGTCTTCGACGCATCCATGAAATGGCGCTACGCAGCAACGGCGTTAAGGCAGTACCTGACAGAATCAAAACGACCATTGTAATTGTCACTTGAGTTGCCGACAATGACATCAAATTAGGGTTATCGGTATCTGGACATGCAAATAAGTTCGGCATCAATCTCGCCGAGAGCCCGAACCACAATTCACGAATCCAACGCTCCATCATAAAGTAATAAAGACTATAGCGGCCAATGAATCTGATTGCCGCAAACGACTTTCCAGACAGGCACATTATCGCACCAATGCCGCAAAACGATGCAGGGAGAAATGTGTGTGGCGCCGGAAATGCAGGGATTGCCATGTTGGGCGTTGGACATTGCAACGCCAAAGCGACCTCGGCAACAAGCAAGGATACCGACAGCGCAATAAGATAGACGTATCGCATATCACGTAGCTTTGTCAACAAGTTACGCGAATAATACCCGATTGCAAAGAAGAAAAACGCCATGGGAAGTGAGAAGAACATCAACGGTCCACCGAGAAGAATCTTCGGATGTACAAAATTACCGAACGACGTCCCACATAAAAAAGCAGCGACAAGCAGAGCAATCGTACTGCGTGCAGGATGCCTCCGTCTGCTCCATGCCCAGAAAAGGAATTTCACCACGGCAAGGCATGTGAGAAACCACAACGAGCCGCCAACATACGGATCACCGTGGAAGAACGATGCCCCAGCACGAAGCCAGTCCATCAGCGAATGTTGCATCAACCGCCCCGTAACCGCACAGACCAGAGTACCCAAAAGTGTAAAAAACACAAACGGTATTCCGATGGCATTCCAGAGTCGCTTAAGAATCGCCTTGCAGTTGGCATCCTTCTCCGGCGAAAACGTCATGCCCGAAAGCAGGAAGAAGAGCGGCATGTGGAAGTTAAATATGACACGAAACATAGGTGAGTCATAATACACGAGATGCCCAAGGAAAACCAGCAAAATGCCGTATCCCTTGGCGGCATCTATGATCGGAATCCGGTCAGTTGTCTTTGGACTACTCTCATTCATGGCAATGGCCGCTTCTTGTTAAAGCCCAAACCCTCGGCCAATGTCGTGAAATAGTGGTCGGTTGAGAAAAAATCAAGTTTCGGCGAGTGCATGAAGTCCTCTATCGCCGCCAGATACTCGGCATGACGTTCGCGCGTCATGTTCACGATGAAATCCTGCATTTCCCGAAAATTTCTGAACCGCTTTGCGTCTATCCAGCAGTTCTGCGGAATCAGATCCTCTACGCCTGGCGAACCATAGTAAATCGGCACGCATCGTGCGCAAAGGCAATCCGTGATCTTCTCGCTCACATATCCCAGCTGGTTCGCGTTGTTTTCGTAGCAAAGCGCAAACTTGTAATGCGACATCACGGCGACCTTGTCATCCCAAGCACCGGGAATCTCCCCTCGATAGCATGAGAAACGATGGAATCCAAACCATTTCTCAAACGATGTCACGGGGGTGTTCCATCCCTGTCCGTACAAGTCGAATCCGTCCTTGCAGTTCGCCTCGAAATGCTTGTATGCCGCCTTTCGCACGCCATATGTTGATTGCGGCATGTAGGCCCATCTATTGCGGCTGACGGCAATCAGGAGCTTCTTCTCATTGAAGGTGATTTCCCCGAAATGGTTCTCCCTGTATGCCGATGGCTCTGCTCCAACAGGAACGTTCACAGGCTTGTAGTTCGGATGTTTTGAAAGTAGTCTTCTGTCCCAGGTGAAGATGGTCGAAAACCTGTTCCTGTAGCTGGCAAGGTAGTAAAGCGAGGGATTGATGTTCGCCGGCTCGATGATCATCAACGCGCGTTTCTCAAATGGTATGCGTTGCAGCAACATGTCTTTCCGTGCATACTTCCAGTTGTAGTCGAAATAGAGCACGGCCTTTACGTTGTCCGCAGCGACATCGACGCAATCGTACGTATGAACCTCAACATCGTAACGTTCCTCCATCCATCGTTTGAAATTCTGGACGAAGCAAGCCACTGGTTCAGAACGCCGCTCGTCACGAAACGCGGCGTCGTTGTAATCACACGGCGAGAAGTAGTAGTTGATGCCAAGAATGGGTTTCATCTGCGTGCTCATTTTCGCCTCCTGAACCAATGCCAAATCCTTGATGCGTATTCAATCGGCAGATTACAGGCGTTCCATATCGCACGGCGGCGGAAGCGCGGCAAGCCAAATCTCTTCGCGAGGAACCACATATAGATTGCCTGTTTAACACAAAGGCACGAGGGATATTTCGCAAACTCTGCGCGAACTGGTCGCGTCTCGACGAAGCGCGACATGACACCTATCTTGCGGCCCGCCATGTTCGCCATGATCCCGAACATGTGCGCATACTGTACCCATAGTTTTTTCACGGCAAGTTCCATGTCGAACAATTCACGCTTGAATATGTTGGCGCTGATCAGCGTATGTGCCAGTGCATGTTCATCTCCCATGTCCCTGAGCACTACACCGTAGCTATCATACAGATGTGCATCGACATCGCGGTCAACCGAGATAAGAAGCGCAGGATTGTACTGCCGCAGGAAATCGAGAACTCTGCCAACCGCCCCCGCTGGCATGATATCGTCATCGCCAAAGAGCCACACGTACTCCCCTTTCGCCTCCGCAACGCATTTCAGGAAGTTCCTGTCGCCCCCGATATTCGTCTCGTTCGTCCACCACCTTAGGCACGGATTCGATAGCGATCGCAGATAGTCCGCCGTGTCGTCAGTGGAAGCATTGTCGCTCACCACCACTTCCACTTCGGCGCGATCGGAGTCAACCTGCCCGAGAATCGCCGGCAGCAATTCCTTCAGGAACGGTAGCCTGTTGTAGGTTGGTATGCAGATGGAAAGAATCATTGTCATTCATCTCTGTCACAATCCAGCAAATGGATTACGGACAGTCACGGAACCATAATGCTGCCCGTCGTTTAAATCCTCGCTCCAGACAGTGTCGCAAGAGGCGAATTCCGCCGCTGCTATTATAAGCGAGTCCCAATAGCTGAGCTGGAAATCGGCCTGTATCTCAATGGCACGGAGAACGAGATTGGATGTTATCTCGACCACGCGGAATCTTGAATACCGCCGAATCTCATCCATGGCATCACTGATCGTGATGCCGATTTTCTTTGTAAGCGTTACATACGTTTCGCCCAGCACCTGACCAGAGACAACGCCAGTATTATTGATAAACGCATCTTTGATGATGCGCCTTGCCTCATCACGTTTTACAGGTGCGTCTTCGTCATACGTGTAAACGATGATATTCGTGTCAATAAACACACGGGGGCTTTCAACGTCGCTCATACAAATCTTCCCTTTTCCATGTTATCCCGCCAAAATGCCTGGCGTTGCGCTCCATGCCCTTAATCAACTCCCGCGCCTGAATCCTCCGCTTGACGGCAAGTCCCTTAGCAAGCCCGCTGAGATATTCACGTATCAACTCGGTGATGGTAGTCTCCCTTTCGAAAGCTACAGCGCGCGCATCTTTCAGCAATTGCGCATCTATTGACAACGTTAAGTTAGCCATACTATGTTTCCTTTCACGGAATAAGTGTATCACATATTATGTGCGGTCGTCAATGACGAAACCGCACAATGTATTCCGGTTTTCACGCACCTTGACTTCCCTCGTCCGCATACGGCGTGAACATGCCCTGGAAGAACCAGAATGTCTCGTAGTAGATCATGAACCACGTTGCAGGCAACACCAGCAGAATCCGCCAGTCAAGCAGCGTCTCGCGATAGCGGTACATCTTGCGGCTGACAAAAAGCGAGAACAACAGCTGAAGGCCAATGGCGGCGCCTACTGCGGCAAGGCCCCAACGGCAGAGACCAAAAGCAAACGGAATACAAGCCACGAACGGGAGCACCGCAAGGAATGGCCGTATGAAGAAGTACAGATTCGAGAATTCCACCAATCCTCGCTGCCACCGCAGCTGCTTGCCGTATGTTCGCGCAAGCAGGGATCGCGTGCCAAGATAGGAGCGGAATCCGAAGCCAGGTGAAAACGAATGAAGATGGACGACCCTCGCCTCCGTGAAAAGCTGCTTCCCGTACTTCGAGAAACGCACCTGGGCGTCGTTGTCCTCTCCACCGTAACCGCACGTGGAGGTAAAACGTTTTTCATTGAATCCGCCGGCCTTCAGATAGAGATCGCGCCACACGGCGTCGAACATCGCGCACCGCATGTGCCCCACCCGTTCCACCGCGCTCGTGAACAGAAACTTCTGCCAGAACGGGAACTTGCGCCAAACCTCCCGCGGCATAAGCTGGATCGGATAGGCCGCCGACGCAGACGGATCCGAAACGAGTGGCGTAATCAATTTTCGCAATTCACCTGAAGAAGGTATCATGCAGTCCGAATGGCACAGCACGATGATGTCGCACGTTGCCATCTGCGCGCCTTTGTTGTACGCGCTCGAAAGCGTACCGCCCTCGCCGCCGTCGATCACGCGGATGGGCACTTTTGAAGAAGCCGCAACCTCGCCCGCGATTTCACGCGAATCATCTGTCGAACGGTTGTCGAAGCATAGGATCTCGCCGATCGGGTAGTCCTGTCCCGCGAGGCTTTCGAGACAGCTGCGCAGCGTCGAGGAGGAATTCCTTCCGCTGACGATGATTGTGACCGGTGTCTCTTTCAATTCGGCCATAATTCCTCCACAGGCTTGAACGCCTCGGCATAAAGACGCGTGTATTCAAAATGCTCGTTGAACCGGCGAACGCCCTCGCCGTAGGTCGGATAGTCTTCCGTAATCTTTCGTACGGCCTCACCCACACCCTCCATGCCATCCACGACCACACCGGCACGGAACTTCTCGACAAACGGCACAACCTCCGAGATGCGCGTCATCACGACTGGGAGATTCATCTCGATATACGCCTTCACCTTCCCCGGATCCGCGTAGTGCGTAAAGTTCTCCTCTCCGAGCGAATACAGCGCCAGCCCCGCAAGCGACTTGCCGGCGATTTCCAAAAGTTCTTCCTGCGAATGAAAGCGGTTCGGGAAATAGACCCGCTCGGAAAGGTTTCTTTCGGCGATCATCTTCTCAACCGTCTTTTCGTATCCATTCGCCGCAACGCCGACGAGGGCAAGCGAATAGTCGTGGTGACTCGCAAGAAAATCGAGTACGTTCTCGATCCCCTGTCCGTCCCTTACAAGTCCCACGAAGAGGAGTTGCTTTGAAGTCGCCATTGCCGTCTCACAGCCCGGCATCATGAACCGGCGCATTCCCCACATCAGCGTCTTGTGTCCCGGTTCGTTGCGCACCTTCCCACTATTCATCTTGCGGTTGATGGCGTCTGATAGGTAGTAGGTGAATGGTATGCGATTGTGGTAGAAGCGCTTCAACCATTCGAACGCCCTGATCACGAGGCTCTTGTTCGGGAAATAGTCGCCAATCCAATACAGATACGACAACCTGCGAAGCAACTTCATCAGGGCAATGCCGAAGAAGCACACGGGGTGTCCGCCAACGACAAGGGTCTTACCCTTAGAGCCCTTCGCGAATTTAAGTATCTCGGTGGTGTTGTGCCAGAACCACAGCCAGTAGTAGAGGAAAATGTTCTGCGACGACCGCAGGACGCGCTCTTCCACCAGCTTGCCATCCTCGTATCGCCTGATGATCTGTTTCTGTGCCCCGAAGCGCGGCAGAACGTACATCAGACACAGCCGCCGCGTGTTCGCAATGAGATATTCGTCGATATGCCCGCAGAACTGGAGCGACGCCAGCGCGAACACCGATTTGTATCTAAATCTTTGAACGTTCATATCAATATTATACCGAAAACCGTATGGCATTTTCAAGTGCAACCTTGACGTTCAGCCCAAGTTCACCTCTGGCGCGTTCAATCGACGGCACGTAAACCGATGGTTTTTCACCGGCCTTCGGCATCCCCTTCACAATGATCTCGCTTTTTGAGCCAAGGGCATCGCGCACGGTTTCGGCGAGTTCGCGTATCGATACCGCGCGATCGGAGCCAACGTTGTAGGGGCGCCCGTTCTCGCCGCGATCGAGGATTGCAAAAAGCCATTCCACAAGGTCGTCGGCGTAGAGGTAGCTGCGGAGCGGCGTGCCATCACCATTTATGATTATGGGCTTCCCGTCAAGGCAGTTCTGAATGAAGTTTCCGATGGCGAAGTGAATGCCGCGATTGAGGTGCGGGCCGGTGAAGGCAAAACAACGGGCGAGCTTGACGTCAAATCCGGCATCGATGAACAACCGCTCCACCGCCAGCTTCCCCTTGCCGTAGGCCGTTACCGGCTCACACGCATCATCCTCGCCAGCCAGTGTGATCCTTGGGCCATACACCGCGCCCGAGCTCGTGAAGAGAATCTTGCTGCAACCAGCGGCCTTCGCGAAATCCGTCACATGCCGCGCGCCGTCCATGATCACGCTCGTCATTTCAGCATCCGAAAGCGTGGTAACGGCGCTTGTGGCGGCATGGATGATGGCATCGAAAGAGCCGGAGGGAAAAGCGAAATCACGCACATCGCCTGCGGCGAATGAAACCCCCGATTGTTTTGCAAGGCGCGGATGCGCCGCCATGAAGCGCTCTGGCGACCGCGAAAGGATCACCCATTCGGCTTTCGCCCACTGCCATGCGGGATGGCGAAGGCGATAGTCGAGCATCGACTTGCCGAAGAAGCCCGTGCCGCCGGTAATGAAGAGGCGCTTTGGGCCTATTTGGCCGATCTCAGATCGGCCATCAAATCTATTATCTGAACCTACTGCGAGATTCATGCCACGCCCCCATCAGATTTGATAGCCGATTTGATGGCCGCAGATTTGATGGCCGAGCTGCACAATTCACCACCTCCAGCAGATTTGATGGCCGAGCTGCACAATTCACCACCTCCAGCAGATTTGATGGCCGAGCTGCGCAATTCACCACCTCCAGCAGATTTGATGGCCGAGCTGTGCTCGGCCAATTTATGCGGCCCATCGGGCTTCCAGTAGAGCGCAAGCCCTTCGCCGGCCTTGGCGATTTCGATAATCTCGGCATTGATATCAAGGCAGGCGCGACGGCCGAATTCCACCTCGTCATTACCTTGTGCAATCTCAAGGTAGCGCCCATCTGCGAAAGGCTCCACATAGCGGCTCTCGGGCCGAAAGCGCCGATTGGGAATGCACGAGGGCAGAATGCGGATGAAGCGCGCATCGCTCCGCCGGCAAAGCATATCGCGCACAGCCTGCTCACCCTTTGAGATGAAACCTGAGATGATGATGTAGCCTTGTGAAACTGCATTTTCAATACGCGCCAACATCTTGGCCATTGCCGCTCCCTGCACTTGGCGCGAAATGCGCAGCGAAAGAATCTTTTCCGCCGGATCGAGCAGGGCGAGGTTGCCCACTCCTTTCCAATAGTGGCCGGGATCGAGGCGTGGCAGGAAGATCGGCTCAATCACGCGAAGCGCGCCTTCCACGCCATACATGAGCTCCCACTTCAGCGGATTGTAGGCGATGTAGCGCTCGGTCGCATCAATCATCTCGCGAGAGAGCAGGATATAATCGTGGTAGCCCTGCTGCCATAGGCCAAACGTAGTTTGGCCATCAAAGCTAGAGGTTTTGCCAAATCCCAAGCCACTAGATTTGATGGCCAAACTATGTTTGGCCAACTTGGTAGTATAATTCTTGAACCGCCGGATCGCATTGCCAAGCACCTTCAGTGGCTCGGTGAGCCCCGGCAAGAGGGCGCAGTTGAAATGCACGTGATCCGGCATCACCACATAACCGAAAAGCAGAACGCCGTGATTAAGGAGCGGTATCGCCTCAATGGCCTCTTTCACCTTCTCGCCCAACGCTGAAAGCATCACTACGCCATCCCGCACTATGCCGAAAAGCGCCCTTCGCGGCGCGGTGGCAATGGTGATGAAAAGCGAAACTCCCTTCGCATAATCCCAGCCCTTGAACCGCCGGTAGCGCTTTATCTCGCCGCTATTCGCCATTCACTTCCTTAGATTTGATGGTCAAACTGTGTTTGGCCAACATCCACTCCGCCCGCTCCTCTTCCGGCAGGAACGGTGCCATGTTATCGAGCGGCTCCGAAACCATCGTGCCATCGGGCAGCCGCCGCGATGCCGCCTTGGGGCCAAGCACCTCAAACGGATCAAGCATGACTTCAACGACAACCGGCCCATTCACCGCAAATATTTCAGGCAGTTTTTCATCCAGCTCCTGATTGGTTGAAAGCCTGAAATACGGCAGATCGTATGCAGCTGCCAGCTTCTCAAAGGATGGAAGCACGATCCCCGACCCAGCTTCGGAACCTACGAAGAACCCGCCGAAGAATGCCTTCTGCGTCGTCTTGATCGAGAGGTAGCCCCCGTTGTTGTAGATGAGGAGCGTGATGGGCAGGCGATAGTTTTTCATCGTCTGCAACTCTTGGAGATTCATCTGGATAGAACCGTCGCCCTCAAAGCAGACAACGTGCCGATCGCCACCGGCAAACGCCGCGCCGATCGCCGCAGGGAGACCATATCCCATCGAGGCACAGGCCTCGTTGGAGAACATGCGCATTCCCTTGCGGATCGGAATCGCCTGGAACGTCGAGGTGTAGGCGATTCCATTCGACGTCACGACCGTCAACGGATCGGGCGCATGGCGCACCACGGTCTCTGGCAGGACATAGCTTGAAACGTAATCCGTTCGTTCCCGATGCTCCGGCAGGATCACGGGGAAACGCTCCTTCACTCCGCGACAGTATGAAAGCCATTCCTCATGCGGCTGCAATGACGGCAGGGCTGCGTGCAGCGCTTTGAGGAAAGCACCGGCATCTGAATGTATCTTGATGTCAGGACGGAACGTCGGCTTTTCAAGCTCCGCCTCGTCAACGTCAATCATCACTTTCACCGCATTGCAGGCCACGGTATCGTATGCATAACCACAGATGCGAATCCCCATCCTCGTGCCCAGCACGATGAACAGATCGCTGTTCTGCATGATGAAGTTTGCGGGGCGTTCGCCAAGAATGCCAGGGCGGCCAAAGAAGAGCGGATGATCCGAGGGGATGAGGTCGATGCCGGAAATCGAGGTCAGCACCGGAATGTTCAGCGATTCCACCACTTCCAGAAACAGCTTCTCGGCTCGCGCATTGCGCACTCCGGAACCGACAATGATCGCCGGGCGCTTCGCCCTTCTCAGAAGCGCAGCCATTTCATCAATCTGGCCCTCTGCCGGACTCACTATCTCAGTAAGCCTTGATGACCGAACAGCGTTCGCCCTATCACAGTCAATCTCCGCCGCCTGGATATCAAGCGGCACGTCGATCCACACCGGCCCCGGCCGTCCGCTCTGGCAAAGCGCCCATGCCTCTGCCATTACCTCGGGCACCTCCTCGACGCTCATCACCGTCTTCGCCATCTTCGTCATCGGTCGCACGGCATCGACGATATTGTATTCCTGATCGCCGAGCTGTCGCAGCTTCAGATGCGGGCAAGAGGTGATCATCGTCGCGCGCTTGATCTGCCCAGATATCACGATCATCGGCACGGAATCGAGCCACGCGCCCATCACTCCCGTCAATGCATTCGTGCCACCTGGTCCGGTCGTAACACTGACCACACCCGGCATCCCCGCCATCCTTGCATAGCCTTCCGCTGCCATCGCGCACGCCTGCTCGTGCAGATTGCACACGTACTTGATGCGGGTTTCTCGCCCAAGCGCGTCGTTGAGGTGCATTGCACCGCCGCCAGTCACAAGGAAAACATGCCTCACTCCTTTGTCGGCCAAGAACTTCCAGATGTAGTCTGCAACTCTCATGCGCGTATCCCTGCACGTTCTACACGGACAAACAAAACTTCTTGATCGTCTCCACCATGTAGTCGATCTTCGCGTCGCCCATGCCGGGATAGAGGCCGATCCAGAGCGAAGAATTCATGATGGTGTCGGTGTTGGCGAGGGAGCCTGCCACGCGGTAGTCGATGTCCTCGCGCATCGTCTCGAAGCAGGGATGACGGATGATGTTGCCCGCAAAGAGGTTGCGCGTCTGGATGTTCGCCGACTCAAGGTGTTTCGCTAGGTCGTTGCGCGTAAAGCCGGCGTCGGACTTCACCGTCATCAGGAATCCGAACCACGACGGATCGCTCTCTTCGTACTTCTCGAAAAGACGCAACTGCGACAAATCCTTCAACCCTTCATAGAGTCGCGCGAAGTTCGCCTTGCGCTTTTCCACGAACGACGGAAACTTCTCAAGCTGGGCGCATCCGACCGCCGCCTGAAGTGCGAATAGACGTATTTGTGGTCGTAGCCGACAGGCAGCGTGCCAAACTGCTTCGTGAAGCGACAGCCGCAGGTGTTGTCCACGCCCGATTCGCACCAGCAGTCGCGTCCCCAGTCGCGGATGGAGAGCGCAATCTTCTTGAGGAGCGGGTTGTCCGTATAGACAGCCCCACCCTCGCCCATCGTCATGTGGTGCGGAGGGTAGAAGCTCGATGTGCCGATGTCGCCCCACGTGCCGGTGAACCTGCCATCGTACTTCGAACCGAGCGCGTCGCAGTTGTCCTCGATGAGCCAGAGGTTGTGCTTTTCGCAGAACGCCTTGACTGCCTTCACGTTGAACGGGTTGCCGAGCGTGTGCGCGAGCATCACGGCCTTCGTCTTCGGCGACCACGCCGCCTCCAGCTGCGAGGCGTCGATGTTCGCCGTGCCGAGCTCCACATCGACGAACACCGGCACGGCACCGTACTGCACGGTCGGCGCGATGGTGGTGGGGAAGCCGGCCGCGACGGTGATCACCTCGTCACCACGCTTCACCTGGCGCTCGCCGAGAAGCGGGGAAGTCAGCGTCATGAACGCAAGGAGGTTTGCCGACGAGCCGGAGTTCACGAGCAGGGCGAAGCGGACGCCGAGGTAGGCGGCGAGGCCCTTCTCGAAGTCGCGCGACCAGTGTCCGTAGGTGAGCCAGAACTCGAGCGAGGCGTCGACGAGGTTCTGCATCTCGCGCTCGTCGAAGACACGCCCCGCGTAGTTCACGCGCGACTTGCCGGGCGTGAACGGCTCGGCGGTTTTCGCGCCATGGACGAGGCGGAAGTACTCCGCCGTCTTTTCAAGAATTTCCTTTTTTAAATCATCTGCTGTCATGGCTATCCTTTGTTTTTATCCATGTAAGACATGTGGGGGATGGTTTGATGTCCATGTAGAACATGAAGGACATGTAACACATCGGGAAATGAGTGAATGATGGAGTTCGTTTTCATCATGGCGTATTGGGTCTGTCACAGCGTATTAGGTTTAAAGATAGAGGGCTGGCGAATGGGGGCATAAACAGTGCGTCTCTCGTATTTGAAAGCTCCAAAGTTCAAGAGGAGTCCAAGAGGGAAGTTGGCTATTTTCAGGTAGTTCATGACTTGCGACAGATGTTCCGTCGTCAAGGAGGCAACAGCCTTCAATTCGACGATGAGTTTACCGTCAACTACCATGTCCGCAAAATACTCTCCAACGCAATATCCGTCTTCATCAAACACATTCAAGGGCTTTTGTCGTTCGACAAAATACCCCATCTTCTCTAATGTATGCGTAAGCGCAGACTCGTATCCCTTCTCCAAAAGCCCATTGCCAAAGTAATGGTGAACATCGTATGCAACCTGCCCAACTTCGGCAGCGAGGGTCTTCAATTCCCCGATCTCTCTTTCCCGTTCGCCCTGTTCCACATGGGCATTCATCCTCAACCCATCCTCTTGGACAATCATCTCCACACCTCACCTACATGCCCTACATGTTCTTCATGTTCTACATGGACATTAAGATTACAATCATACCCCATAATCTGTACGTTGGTTGCCTCGACCGGATTTGCACCATTCGCAACGGCGGCGTACCACTGGACGGCGTTCTTCACGGTCGCTTCGAAACCCCACCTCGGCTTCCAGCCAAGCACCTTCCGCGCCTTGCGGATGTCGAGATTCAAGAGCCCCGCCTCATGGACGGCATGCGGATCGGATTTGTCCACCCATGTACCCTCGCGCCACTTGAGCATTTCCTCCACAAGCTCCTTCACCGTGCGGTTCGCCTTCGGATCCGGACCGAAGTTGAACCCGCCGCAAACCTCATCGAACCGCTCGCGCTTCGCAAGCGCCGCACCGAGAGTCAGATACCCGCCAAGCGGTTCGAGCACATGCTGCCACGGACGCGTCGAGACCTTGTTGCGCACGGGAATCGCCTCGCCCTTCGCAAGCGCGCGCATGGCATCGGGCACGATGCGATCCTTCGCCCAGTCGCCGCCGCCGATTACGTTGCCCGCCCGCGCGCTCGCCACCCATACCGGCGAATCCGGTGTGCCGAAGAAGGATCGGCGATACGAGGAGATCACGATCTCGCATGCGCCCTTCGACGCGCTATAGGGATCGTGGCCACCGAAGGGATCCGTTTCCCGGAATGGGCGGCCCTTCTCGTTATTCTCGTAAACCTTATCGGTGGTAATGCACACCACCGAGATTTGATGGCCGATCCGCCTCGCCGCCTCCAGCACGTTGACCGTGCCCATCACATTCGTATCGAAGGTCTCCGCCGGCTTCTCATACGAGAGCCTCACGAGCGGCTGCGCCGCGAGATGGAAAACGAAATCAGGCTTCACGCGGCGCATCGTGCGCACGAGCAACTCGAGATCGCGCACATCGCCGATCGTATGGGATGCAATCCGCTTCGCGAGCTTCAGCTGGTTGAAGAGGCTCGGCCGCGTCGGCGGCTCAAGGGCGAAACCATGCACCTCCGCGCCGAGCGCGAGCAGCCACTCGCACAGCCATGAGCCCTTGAAGCCCGTATGCCCAGTCACGAGCACACGCCGCCCCTGGTAACACTTGAAGATTGAATTGCTCATTTCCAGCACCGCGTCCAAGGGGCGTTTCCGCTTTTCCACAGTTCGTTCAGCAACTGGTACTCGCGGCTCGTATCCATGCACTGCCAGAAGCCCTCGTGGCGGTAGATCGTCATCTCGCCCGCCTCCGCCGCTTTCTGCATCGGGTCGCGCTCGAAGAACATCTTCGGATCGTCCGTGAGGAATTTCTTCAGGAATCCGCGCGACACCACCATGAATCCGCCATTGATGTACCCCTGCGCGACAGCCGGCTTTTCCTCGAACCGGACGATCCGATCGCCTTCCGTCACCATCTCGCCGAAGCGCGCCGCCGGATGCACAGCCGAGACCGTGATTTCGCGCCTAGCGGAACGATGCGTTTTCAGGAGCGCGGCGATATCGACGTCCGCCACGCCATCGCCGTAGGTGAGAAAGAACTCGCGGTCGGTCGGCTTCAGGTACTTCGCCGCCTGAAAGACGCGCCCCCCCGTGCCGGTCTCAAGACCAGTACCCGCAAGCGTAACCTCCCAGTCACCTTCCGGCACCTTCTCGTGGAACTTGATCTTCGGCGAATGGCCGAGCGTGATCGTGGCGTCGCTCGTGCGGAGGTGGTAGTTTATGAAGTAATCTACGAACGCCTCGCGTTTATAGCCGAGACAGAGGATGAAGCGCTTGCAGCCGAACGCCGCATAGCTCTTCATGATGTGCCAGAGAATCGGCTGCTCGCCGATCGGCACCATCGGCTTTGGCAGCAGCTCCGTTACGTCGCGCAGACGCGTTCCCTTGCCACCGCAGAGGATCATCACGGGCGGCATCGCCCCGAAAGTTTTCTTGTTAGTCGCTTTCATCGGTCAATAGTATAGCAAAAAACTAAGCGATTTTACCGCCATCCGCGAGATTACGTCCGTCACTTTACGATAATGACGCGCGGGGTCTTCAAGCGGAATGGCTTCACCTCTAACGTATTTGCGCCGGGCTTGACGGACTTCGTGATGTTAACCCGATACGGTGCACCGATGAAGCCGCCCGCGTAGGCACCGTTCACCGTCACCGCCGCGCTCTTCTCGCCGCCCACGTTGTCGCACGCGAGATACACGCGCTCGCCCGGCTTCAGTTCCGGCAGCGTGAACGCGAGTTCCGTCGCCACGCTCTCCGCGAACGGGCTGCGCATAATCTTAGTAGCAGGACCGAGCTTGCCCCACACGCCCTGTCCGTAGCGGCAGATTTCAAGCGGCTTGACGGCGGACTCTCCCTCGCGGCAGACATCCCATACCTGGCCGTTCGAAAGCAGCATCCCAGCAGTCCACCTGATCGAGCATACGAACCCGGCAGCGCCCGGCAACACGTTGTCCGCCAACACCTTGATCTCGTTGACACCCGCCTTGAGCGGGAACTTCGCCTTGGTCGGCAGCCGCCAACCACTGTTGTCGTCACCCGTCTTCTGCTTCGCGACTTCCTTCCCGTTCACGTAGATGTACGCCTCGTTGTCGCAGGAGAACACGATCTCGGCTTCGTCTGCGGCCGCCACGTCGATCTTTGTACTGAACGTGACCTTGCCCTGGTCCTTTGGCTTGACCGGATGCCAGATCCACTTCGCGTAATTGAGCGCGGCGGCGGCTGGCGCCTCCTTTGCGCCTTCGATGACCACCGGCGTCACCGTCTCTTTCACTGTCGCCGCAACAACCTCGCCCTGCGGCATTTCCACCCGTGGCAGGGCGCGCTCGCCAAGCGCGCCGTTCGGCCACACGAGGAACACCGCCTGACTCGGCTCAAGCGCGAGCTTCACGAGGCCATTCTCCACAACGGGCTTCTCGATCGTGCCCTGCATCGGGTCCCACAGCTCGGCCTTTTCAAGCGGCCACTTGGTGCAAAGGGAAATATCGCGGCGGCGCTTGAAGTCCTGGTTCGCGATGAACAGCGTTTCCGCGCCGTCCTTCACGTAGTGGTTCACGGCAAGCATGCGCCCGTCGGCGGCGGAAAGGCCGGGGAAGTCGAACGCGCGCACGGCGAGCGGTTGGTCTGTGCCGGGATAGTTCTTCGCGAGCACGGCGCGGAGCGTCGCGCCGTCAGGCTGGCCTTCGATGAAAATCGCGGTCGGCTGCGCGAAGATTTCCGAAACCAGCTTCCGCACCTCCCACGATTCCTTCCCGCGCGTAGGCGTGTTGATCGGACGCAGTCCGTAGCCAAGCACCACTCCGCCGGCCTTCGCGAACGCGAGCGCCTTCTCAAGCACCGCGAACGGCACGAACTCCGTCGCGGGGAGCGAGAGGATGTCGTAAAACTCCTTGCCGTTCGTGGTGCGGAGCGCTGGACGCCCCGTGCGCGGGTTCTTGTCGATGCGCGTCGACTCAATCACGTCGTAGCCCATCCAGTCGCTGTCGAGCTGCGCGTCCTGAATCGCAAACGCGAACATCTCGGGGCGAATCGTCTTGCCGACGTGATAGCTCACGCCGGGGATGCACTGCGCGATGTGGCACACGTGCTCGCCCTCCGAAAGCAGCATGGCGCAGCGGTTGTTGTAGTCGGCCCACACGCGGAAGAGCGGATAGCGCGGCTCCTTGCCGCCGTTGTAGAAGTACGGGGGACAGTCCCTGTCGTACGGCGCGCGGGGGTTGAACGAGTGCGGAATCAAGTAGTAGCATCCCTGGTACTGATGCCAGTCAAGCAGCCACTTCATCTGCGGATATGTGATGTCCTGCCCGTACGCGCCAAATATCTCGCACCAGTTCTTGCCGTTGTGGCGGTTATAGACGTGTGCCACGGATGAAGAATACTTCGGCATCTGTCCGAAGGCGATCTGGTGCCGAACGCTCTCGCGCTGGTTGGGGTAGTACTGGCGGCAGACGAGATCGACGCCCGGCACCTCCACGTACTTCATCTGCTGCATCACGTTGCCGCCTGCGAGGACGGTGCTGTAGTAGCAGTTGTCATGTTCGAGGAAGTGTCCGCTCGAATACACGCCGTGCGCTTTGCACCACGCGCTCGGACGCCCGTACATCGTGCGGCCCCACACCTCGGCGCGCGCGTCGAGATAGCGGTATCTGGCGCGAGCCTGATCCTCTGGATCGGCGAGCTTGAACTTGTGCGCCGTCAGAAGCTCGCCCACGTCATCGCCGCGCGCCTTCAGCTCCATTGCGAGCGCATCGCCCCACCAGGAACGGAACTGCGGCTCGTCGAAGAAGAAGCCGGGGATCGTGCCGTCCTTGAACTCCTTCGCGTAACGGTCGTAGTAGGGCTGGTAGTACTGCGAGATGAACCAATCGACGGCCTCCTCGTCAAGACCGTTCACGGTTGGGAAGCGGTAGCTGCCCTTGGACGTGAACCAGGTATAGACGATCGTCTTGTCCCCGTCGGGCCCTGGCTTGAATACACCCTTGTCAACTTCCTTCACCACGATGCGCGCCACTTCGTTCGGCACTTTCTCCGGCGCCTCGTGGCTCCAATAGACAGTCCCCTTCACGTCGCGGCACTGGTACTTCTCGGGGATTGGATACTTCCCGCCCATGCCCTGACTCGGCCACCAGTAGTCGTCGAACACCATCATCTTCATGCCGCGCTTCTTGCACTCGTCGAGGACGATATCGACATCGCGCCACCAGCCCGCACGCATCCAGTCGATGTGCGGACGCGACTCGATCGTGAGGATGCCCTGTCCGCTTTCGGCAACGCGCCCCACGTATTCGCGCAACCGCGCCTCCGTCTCGTCGCCGTGCAGCCAGAAGAGCGGCCCGGTGTTCTCACGCACCGCACCCTGAGGCGCGGCAAAATCCTCACGTACGCCAGCCGTAGCACCTAGCACTGCGGCCATAGCCAATATAGTCAATGTTTTCATCTGTCAGTCTCCTTATCGGTCTTATTTTTCAATTCTTCAGTGGCACACACGCCCAGGAAAGGGGCTGAAGCGTTCCGTTTTTCTTCTCGCCGTTGAAATCAAGTTCGTACTTCTGCTCCTCGCGCGTCCAGTTGACGAGAACCGCCGCCGTGCGTCCGTCCTGCGCGCGCCACTCGGAGTGGAACACCGTCGGCAAGGCCGGCTGCACGCACTCCTTGCTTTCGTGCGGACGCTTGTAGCTGCTCGTCTTGAGGAACGGCACGCGCTTCGTGGCGCAGGTGAGCTTCGCGGGTTTCAGCATCTCGCCGTCGAAGAGGAAGTCCTTGTGGTCGTGGTAGAACTTCGCGGAGTCCTTCATGAACTGGATGTCCTTCGCGATGCGCGGGTTCGTGACGTCCCGCATCACAAAGTTGTGCACCATCGGCTGCACGCCCCAGACGATGCCGCGCGCGAACTCGACCGCGAACTGGTCGGGATACTTCGCGATCTGTTTCTCCACGTCCGGCTTGTCCGGGTACTTGCCCCAGAGCGGATCCCAACCGGGGATTCCGCCGGGCGTCGCGAACGATCCGTAGAGCACGCCCGCGCCGCGGTACATCACCGTGACGGCGGGGACAGGTTCTTCGCCCGGTAGCGTGCCGAGGCCGTTGCGCTCCCAGCTGGAGTAGAGCATGATGAACGACTCGAATCTGTCGAGATACGCCTCGCTCGTCGCCTCGGAGGAGAGCAGAAAGCCGGGGTTGTCCGCATGGACGGCGTTCACGTAGTCGCGGTAGCCCTCGATGAGCGCGTGCGCGTCGCCGGGCGCGTGCTTGTGGCGCGGGTTGAAGCAGGGCAGGTGCGCGGCGCAGCTGATCATGTCGATATAAACACCGTCGAGCCCCGTGGAGGCGAGCGTCTTCTCCAGCGTGCGCATCTTCGCCTGGAACTTCGGCGCTTCGCCGCACATGTGCCCTTGGCTCTGCTTCGTGAACGGATTGAACGTCGTGCCGTAGATTCGGCCATTGCTCCGCACGATCGTGCTTTCAAGCCCGCCCTCGGCCCAGCGCGGATCGTCCTCGTCCCAAAGCATCCCGTTCGTATAGACCTGCAGGAACGCGCCGCGGTCCTTCATGCGCTTCACGGCGGCGCGGAACGCGTCCTCGCCGTCGCGCGGCGGCCAGAAGAACGGATAGGAGGTGTCGTACGGGACGTTGTGCCACCAGTACCAGTCGAGCGCAACCTTGAGACCAGTCTCCTTCATGAACCAGTGGACGGGCGGCTCGGAGACGGCGATGTTCCCGCGGCTCCACATCCACATGTCGATCTCGCGCAGCTTCGAGAAGTCGCGCGCGGCGGCCGCCTTGAACCACGGCTGCGTCTCCATCCACGTGCGGTGCATCTTCGCCGCCTCGTACCACCCGCCGCGATACGGCACATAGACTCCGGGATACGGCAGAGAGCCGGCCTTGCGCGTCTCTTCCAAGACCGGCGGGAGCCAGATGTTGCGCAGGACGAGCGTGTTCGGCGCGGACCCGACCGTCACCTCGAACGCCGCCGCATGGAGGCGCGCGTCGCCGCGCTGGTCGAAGAAGTGCGAGACGCCCCTTTCCTCCAGCGCCGCCATGCAGTTGAACACCTTGAAGATCAGCCCCGACGAATAGACGCGCTGCATCGGCTTCATCTTCGACCAGTTGGGACGCAGGATGTCGCCCGCGAAGAACGGACGGAACAGCGCCGTCTTCGCCGTACGCGGAACGACGACCTCGGGGAACACTATCCGCTTGGGATACTGTCCGCTTTCGTTCCCGGCGTAGTCGAAGGACGTGTACTCGAATCCGCCGTCCGGACGAAGCGTCATCTTCGCCGTCACCGTGAAGTTCTCGCCGCACACGGGATGCCCCTTCCACACCGCCGTCACCACGTTTCCGTTCGTCGTGACGGAGAGCGACTTCATCTGTCCGTGCGGGATGACCGAGGCGTGGACGAGCGCGCGGTCAGACCCGATTCCGCCGCCCGACTTCGCATCCTTCGAGGGTTTCCATTCGCCCGTTTCAATCGTGAAGCCCACGCGCACGTCCCCCATCGGCACCGTGGTTGCTGACACAGCGGGCTTCGCACCATTGCGGAGGCTGTTGAAGTAGTTGTCGATCTCGTCCGCGCGCGTCGTCTCGCGGCGCGCCTTCACGCCGAAGGACTTCACATCGCGAATCCAGTTCTCGACGGCCTCGGCCTTTGTCGCGGGACGCGTCCACGTGTAACCGAGTTTAGCGGATATGTTCCTGAGAATATCGTAGTTGAGGAGCAGCATGTGGTCAACGGTAAGACGCTCGCGCCTCACGCGGGAGGCGAACGGCTCGCCGTCCTTCGACGCCGCGGCCACCGCCTCGTCCATGTATTTCGCGGCAAGCAGCTTGTCGTCGGCTCCGAGAAATGGCGCGCCCTTGTGTCCGCACTTCACGATCTGCTTCGTCTTGCGCGGCCCCTCCTCGATCACCGCGATGAACTTCTTGAGGAACGGCGCGGCGGACTTTCCGTAGTACCCTTCCATGAACTCGTCCATGAGACGCTTCTCGTCGTCCTTCGGATCCCAGAGAAGGTGCGCTGTCACGTAGTGCCGGAGCGTCGCGAACGTCCCGGCGGAACAGAGCGCGTCACCCTGCTCGAACACGCCCACCGCGCCGTTCTCGGCGAAGAGGCGGATGTTCGGCGCGATGGAGTTGATGTTCGGATGCGGCATCATGTAGCTGTGGAAGTTGGCGAGGTAGTCCCAGATGAAGAGGTTCCCGCCTGCAACGCGATGCCAGTCGGCGAGGTCCTTCGCGAACGACGCCTTGTGCGGCGGCAGGGGTTTGTCGAGCGGACGCGCGAAGTCGCATTCGATGTCGCAGAGACGCACCACCACGTTGGAACGAGGCTTCGTCTTCGTCGGCGCCTTGCGCGTGAACTGGTAAGCGAACGTGTCGATGCGCACGTTCGGGAACTCCTTCTCAACCGCCTCCGCGACGTCGTTCGCGAAGCGGAGGTACGGACCCGACGGCGCACCGCCATCCTCTGCCATCATCGCCTTGCACTTCTCGCACGTGCAATATCCGCGCCAGTCGTTCTGCGACACCTGGATGAAGTCGGCGGTCGAATCCTCGCGCAGGCGCTTCAGCGTCTCCTTGATGTACTCCGCCTTCATCTCGGCGTTCGCAAGGCAGAGCTGTTTCGGCTCGCGTTTTCCTTTCACAAGCGAATACCATTCAGGATGCTTCTCGAAGTACACATTCGGCGGCAGAATCTCGAAGAAGGAATGATACGCGCTGTGGCGTCCCTTGAAGAAAAAGAGACGATGGTTACCGCCCAGCTCCGACGGGATGAACTTGATGTCCGTGAGCAGGTAGCGCGTGAGAGACGTGAAGTTACCCTTTGAGCGCACCTTGAAGAGCGGGTCAAATCCATCGAGGTAGTACGTCTCGCGGTACTTGAACTGCGGGGCGTACGAGAACGAGATGTCCTTCACTGGGGCCGCGTCGAGCTTCGGATACGTCGCCGCGTCGGAGGTCCACCACCTCACGCCGCAATACTTTTCTAGATAGAGATCGACCGCATACAGCGGCGCGCGCGCCGGATCGCCGTCCAGCACCACGCCCCCCTCCACGGATTTCAGAAAAACCTCATCCACCTGGTAGGGCGATTTCGATGAAACCGCCGCCCCCCTCACCGCCTTTGCGGCCTTCGTCGCGCCGACGAAGAGCCTTGCGGCGGTCGCATCCTTCGCCAATTCTCCCTCCGCAACGACCTTCGGCTTTTCGCCTAGGCACTTGCCGAGTTCGCCCGAAAGCTCTTCGGCGGCCGACTTCTCAACGGCCGTCGGCAAATCAGGCAATACCACAACCGGGGCAGCGCCTCCGAATACACACGTCGCCGCCATCGCAGACGACATCGCAAGCATCTTCAATTTCATTATTGTTCCTCCACCTTTCAATCTGGAATCCTGCATCAACCGCGCAAGAGGTAAGTGCGCCCCGGCACGAGCGACGCGCCGCCGTAGAACGTGGCGGCCACGCATTTGTCGGATATGTCTAGACGGAAATGCCCCGCGCCGTTCGCAAGGCTGTAGTCGCGGATGTACGGACGGTACTCCTCCACAAGTTTCACCAGGTCTTCCGGCGTCACACCGTCACGCTGCAGGCCCTTCAGCTTCTTCACGCGGTTTCCGTAATCTGCAACGCCCTTATCGACAAACTTCAGCTTGTCAAGATCCGGATTCGACCAAACGCTGCTCGCCACGAACTGCGTCACGCGCCCCTCCGGCAGCACGCAGTCGTAGTATTCGATTTTGTGCGTGTGGCCGGAAAGGACGATTGCGTTCCGCTTCGCAAGACGGCGCAGTAGCTCGCGCCGCTCTTCGGTGCGGTCCTTTCCGCCGAGCAGGAACCACCGCGACGCGCCGTTGGGAATCGTGGGGCCATGCGAGACGAGGAAAAGATGGCGCGCGCCGTCAGTGCCGTCCAGGACCTTCAACAGCAGGTCGAAGTCGGGGCGCGGATCGTTGAAATCCACGACCACGAACGCATCGGGGCCGTGCCTGAATGAAAATGTAGTGCCGGTGACCTTTTGCTTCAGCTCCTTGGAGACCACCGGCGGCTGCCATGCGTCAAACGCCTCGCGCGTACCGTCGGTCGGTATGTCGCCGCGTATGTCGTGGTTGCCGACTACGGATATAAACGGCAACTCGCCGCCATACGCGCCCTTGATTAGGTTGAAGGCGTCTGTAAGCATTCGGCGATGCATGGCCGGATCGTTGCAGTCGCCTTGCACGAGATCGCCCATTTGGAGGATGAAGGCGGTGTCGGGCGTGGCCGACTTGGCGGACGCGCGCAACAGCGACGGCATCCGCTCCGTCCACATCTTGGCGTTGCGGACATGCTCCTTCAAATGGGCCTTGTAGCGCTGTTCCGTGGTGCTGCTCAGATACTTCGCGTGGTAGAACTTATTGTCCGTGGAGTCGAAGTGCGTATCGCCGAGCAAGGCGACGGAATACGTCGAACCGCCGTCTTTCGGCTTCGTCATGCATCCCGGCATAAGGCTTCCGGCACCTGCGCCGAGGGCCAACTTGAGAAACGAAAGTCGCGAAAGTTCCATGGCAGCGCCTCCTCGCCCGTCAGAACACGGATATCTCGTAGTCGAGGGTGAACCTCTCGCCGGGCTTGAGTTCAAGCGGCTTCTCGTAGATCGGCATAGGGTTGACGAAGCGGTGGTCGCTCCACGTGTAGATGCGCTCGGTCTCGAGCGGCGCCAGCTCCTTCACCTCGATGCCATGGCCCGTCTTGGGATCGACGTAGCGGACGGCCGTCATCTCCTTGGGGCCGCCGACGTTCTTGTCGTGGCTCGGCTCGCCGCCGACGCCGGACATCTTGAACTCGCGCATCATCGTCGCCATGCGGAGCGAGAACCCGCCGTAGCCCACGGGACGGCGGCAGTCGAACTTCACGTTGTCACGCGCCGTGAACACGTGCGTGGAGCGGATCTTGTAACCGCCCTTCGCGTCGGGCGCCGAGAACTGAACCCGGCGCTCCTCCTCCAGAAGCACCTTGCCAGGCTGCGCGCGTGGACCGTACCACATCGAGAGCTGCACGTCGCACGCGCCGCCCTTCGGTACGATCTTGAAGTTCTTCACGACCGTCATGCCGTCGGGGAAGAGGTTCCCCGCAGCCGGACCACGCGGCTCCCAGTAGTTGAGCCCGTTGATGAACTTCCAGCAGAACCAGAGGCCGAGGTGCCAGGGATGGTCCGCGGGACGCGCATCCGTGAAGCAGCGTCCGTCCGGCAGACAGAGCGGATGCACGAACGGCTTGTTCTCGCGGTTCGCGATGTTGAACTTCCACACCGTCTTGCCATCCTTCACGCACTCGACGCCCTCGATGGTCGTGCGCACCTTCGCGGTCGTGGTCTTCACCTCGACGTTGTCGGGACGCTCGCCCATCGCCCACTTCGTCGCCTCGAAGAGGTGCAGCTGCCACTCCATCTTGCCCCAGTCCTTCGGACGGTGTCCGAGCGCCGTGTAGAAGATGCGGCCCTTGCCGTAGGTCTTGCACCACTCGAGGACGTGTCCGCCGATCTTCGGGCAGCCGTACTTGTCCGTCTTGCGCGACTTCGCATCCACGTCCTTCCAGTCGAGGATCATGAGCGGACGCAGCCCCGTCTCGTCCGGATGGTTGAGGTAGACCTCGTCCATCTCCCAGACGCTCCCCTGCGGGAACATCGTCATCGCGGGATACTTGGCGTCCACGCGGCTAAACTTGACCGGTTGCATCCTGTAGTGGCGCTCGAACGCGCCGCCGAGGAAGTCGCGGAAGCGCTTGTCCCCGCGCTCGCATGCGCTCGAGGAGTGCGTCGCGACGAGCCCGCCGCCGTTCTCCACGTACTTGTAGAACGCCTCGCGCTGCGCGGCGTTCTCGAAGAGCTCGTGGTTGCAGTTGCAGAGCATAATCGCCTTGAACGTCTTCATCGCGCCCGACGTGAACACGGCAGGGTCGTCCGTCACGAGGCACGACAGACCGTTCGCCGTGAAGTAGCGGCGCACCTCCTCCGAGCCCTGCTCGGTCGATTCGTGGTGGTAAGGCTTGGACCACGGGGCGGTGCCACCCTTCGCGACCTCGCCGGTTTTCTGGTTCTTCACGTACTGCCAGCGCGTGTACACGAGCACGTCCGCCGGCTTGAATTCCGCAGCACCCACCGCAAAGACAGCAGACATCGCTGCAGCAAAAAGCATGTTTTTCATCTTCATTGTCTCCTTGTTGTATCTACAAAGTTTCAGTGCGCTTGTATTATACCATATTTAGGCACGGCCGTGTCAGACAAAATGCGTCCGCAGCGCCGGAGGTGAAAAGGCAAAATGAATGCGGCAGATGATTGAAATCTGCGCCAGGTAATGGTATAATGCGCGCCCAACATAATAAGAAAGACAAGTGATGCTCAAAAAAACAACAATCCTTCTCTCCGTAGCTACTGCGGTGTGCGCGGCGGCGGCAGCGAATCCCGCGCCGACGCAGACGCCAATGCGCGTCAGAATCGTCGCCGAGACGTTCCCCATATACGACTGGGCGCGACAGATTCTCGGAGAACGCCTTGACGAAACGGACCTCGTACTGCTCCAGCAAAGCGGGGCAGACCTCCATGGCTATTCGCCGTCCGCCGCTGACCTGCGAAAGATAGCCACCTGCGACCTATTCGTATTCACGGGAGGCACATCAGACGGCTGGACGGAGCGCGCCCTCGCCCGGCACGGTAACCCGAACCGCCGCGTGCTCAACCTCGTGAAGACGCTTGGAATCAAGGAACACGACCACGATGAGCATGACCACAAAAAGCACGAACACAATACCGACGAACACGTGTGGCTCTCGCTTCGCCACGCCGCCACACTTGTCAAGGCCATCACCGACAACCTCGCCGCGCTCGATCCAGCCAACGCCACGACCTACCGAGCCAACGCAAACACCTACTGCGAGCGCCTCGCCATCCTCGACCATGCATACGCGAAGGCCGTCGCCGGAGCGAAACGCAAGACCATACTCGTTGCAGACCGGTTCCCCTTCCGTCATCTCACGGAAGACTACGGCATCGCGCACTACGCCGCGTTCTCGGGCTGCTCCGCCGAAAGCGAAGCGAGTTTCAAGACCGTCGCGCGCCTCGCGAAAAAGGTGGACGAACTTGAACTGCCCGTCATCCTCGTAATCGAGGGATCAAACCACAGGCTTGCCGAAACGGTGCGCCGCACCACGAAAAGCCGCGACCAACGCATCCTCACGTTCAACTCGCTTCAGTCTGTCGGCGGAGATGCGACAAAGACCACGCGCTACATCGACGTGATGGCGCAGAATCTGGAGACGCTCAAAGCCGCGCTGAACTGAAATGGGGCGGGCTCATCGCCTCGTAAAGAAGCGGGCGGCGAACGCGCCGCTCACGTTGTGCCACACGCTGAATATCGCGCCGGGAACGGCCGCCATCGGATACGCCGCGAAGTGCGCCGCCGCGAGGCTCGCCGCAAGCCCAGAATTCTGCATTCCAACCTCTATGCAGAGAGCCCTGCGCTTCGGTTCTGAAAGCCGCAGCGCAGCCGCGACGAGGTAACCAAGGAGAAGTCCGCAGACGTTGTGCAACACGACCACGAGTACGACCGCCAGACCGCCGGAGAAAAGGCGCTCCGCGTTTGCAGCCACGATGATCGCGATAATGACCGCAATCGCCGTCGTCGATACCGCCGGCATGAAACGCACCACCCTTTCCGTCGTCTGCGGGAAGAGCTTCTTCGCGATGAAACCAAGGCAGATCGGCAGCACGACAACCCAGAGGATTCCGACGAACATCCCAAGCGCGTTTACTTCAACCGTCTTCCCCGCGAGAAGCAGCGTTAGGAGCGGCGTGAGAAACGGCGCGAGCAGGGTTGAGACGCCGGTCATGCCAACCGACAGCGCAAGGTCGCCCTTTGCAAGAAACGTCATCACGTTCGATGCAGTCCCGCCGGGACAGCACCCCACAAGCACCACGCCCACGGTCAACGCCTCGTCGAGGTTGAAAAGCCTCGAAAGCGCCCACGCAAGCGCGGGCATCACCGTAAACTGCGTCACGCAGCCAACGATGACGTCCTTCGGCCGGCTGAACACTACCTTGAAATCTTCGAGCTTGATGGTCAGCCCCATGCCGAACATGACAACGCCGAGCAACACGCTGACAACCCAACTCGGAACGGCGAACGCCACCGCCGCAAAACAGGAACTTGAAATGGCCATCTTTAATCCTCAAACAGCTCACCGCCCACAGACGGAGTTCTGTTCGACGCGCATGAACAACCCCTCGAAGCCGGGTTTCTCCTTGCCGCCGTTTATCATCATGGCAAAACCCTTCGCGCCGCCTGGCAGCGGCTGCGAGACGATATATCGCAGAAACGCGCCGTCCGTCGAGTAGCTGTTGCCAAATCCCGCAACGGCCACGCCGTTCGGACGCGACAGCACCAGCTGGCGCACGTTCTCCACTTTCCCCTCACCGAACGGCACCGGGTGCACAACTCGCGTCGTCATGCGCCCCCCGTCGATCTCCACGCGAATCGCCCTCACGCGGGACTGCGGCACGCCGAGCGATGCCGCCGCGCTACGCACGTAGATCTCAGGGCTCGCGCTCACAACGTAGTTCTCCACCCCCGCCGTCTCCAAGGCGCGCCATATAGCAAGCGACGAAACGAAATACCATTTGCGGTAAACGCTCGCCACCTTCTCCGAGCAGAAGCAATCGAGCTTCGCCACCTCCACGCCCTCGTATATCTGCGCATTGTACGGCCACGCGAGCCAACGCCCTATCGCGTTCATGCGCGGATAATCGACGTCGTGGTACTGCCGCCATCCATCCGCGCCGGAATAGACGGGCGAAAGACCGGCCTTTATCGTTTCCTCGACAAGTCCCGCGAACTTCTTCTCGCCGTTCTCCTCCAACCCTTCGCTGATGTCGCCCTTGAGAATCGTGCCGTCGAAATCCCAAAACGCCATCGGCTGCGCGTCTGGACGCGCTGCCTTCATTTTGGCGACGTTCGTCAGCACCTCGCGTACAACGCCCTCCACGTGTCCCTCCGCCTCCGTCATGGCGGCAGACGGGAATGCAATCAAGACGGCGCTTGCGCAAACAGCCGAGATACGCGAATTAATACAGTTTCCAACCATTGCGATACTCCTTTGTTGTGTATGAATTGGCCTTGGCGTCATTAGTGAAACGACTGCCATCCCATAGAAGCTTCTTGCATCCTACCCGCTGGGCGACGTTCACGAACGCCGTGAGGTCCGCCAGCGGTGCGCCGTAGTCGAAGTCCGTGGAGGCTTTTCTGCCGTTGCGGATGGCGTCGCAGAAACTTCCGAAATGCGATGCGACGCGCTCGAAGAGCTGCGGCGGCTTGGGGAACTTCTTGTGAAGGCCGTTGGGCCAGAAGCGGGGTCCCGCGCCCCATCCGCCGAACGTTACGACGCCGCCGTCGATGCGGATCATCGCGCCCATGCCGCCGAACGACACGCCTTTCTTTCCGGCGCAATAACGCTTCTCATCTTCCAACAGCTCCGGCGGAAGGAATTGGTCCTGACGGCGGGATATCTTCCCGTAGAATCCCTCGTAATACGGCTTCTTGAACGGCACGCCTTCCCGGATGCCGTCGTACCAATGCAGCTTCACCGGCGGCGCCTTGCCGCGTGCGGGGAACGTGAACTCTACGTGCGTGCGCATCGGCCATCCCCCTTCCGCGCCCAGCGCGATTTCCTTCGCCTCCACGGAGACGGGCGGAGTCTTGTCGAGGCCCAGCATGAACATCGGCGTGTCGAAGATGTGTGCGCCCCAGTTGCCAACCGTACCGTTGCCGTAGTCGATCCAGCTGTGCCAGTCGTGTCTGGAAAGTTCGGGAAACACCTCGTCGGCGGCGTACCAACCGCACAGAGGTGCCCCGCCGCACCACACGTCCCAGTCGATCCACGACGGCGGCGCGATGCGTGGTGGGCGGCTCGGACGCGCCTGCATCGCACCGTGCCAGCACCATACCTCCTTTACCTCGCCGAACGCGCCCGCCGCCATGTACTCGGCGGCAAGGCGTATGCCGTGCGCGGAGTGTCCCTGGTGTCCTGCCTGCGTCACGACGCCGTACTTCTTCGCGGCATCACGCAGCGCATGGATTTCCTCCAGCGTGTTTGCGAGCGGCTTCTCCACGTACACGTGGATTCCGCGCCGCATCGCCATAAGCGCTGGAAGAGCATGGTGGTTGTTGTTAGCGGCTACCACCACGGCGTCAATCTCGCCGGACGCCTTGTCGAACATCTCGCGGTAGTCGCGGAACGTCTTCACCTTCAAAGTGTCGATGGCCGGATCAAGTTGGCGCAGTTTCGCGAGCGCGGCCTCGAGGTTCCGTCCGTTCGGATCAGCGAGCGCGATGACCTGTTCCTTCACCATCTCCTGCAACAGGAAGTTCGTTCCCCGGTTTCCGCATCCCACTAGGGCCATGCGGATGCGACGGCCCTTACCGACGGTGCGCGGCAGCGTCGCCGCATTGCCGATGTTGAAACATGCCGCGCCCGTAAGCGCTATGAAATCCCTTCTCGTCATGTTACATTTCATCTTCATCAGTCAACTATCTGGCAAACTTCCTTGAGCCGCTTCGCAAGCGAATAGGCGAGCTTGCGAATCTCCCAGAGGTCGGCTTTGGGGTCGTTCCTGAACGCTGCGATCTTCGTTGTAGGCAGGTCGCACATCGGCACAAGCTCGCACGCCTCAAGGAGGTTCGCCGCCACCTCGCATGCGTCGAGCAGTTTCTTCTTGTCGCTGCGGCGGTAGTCGAACGCGTCGGCGGTGTATTCCTTGAGTGCCTCGCGTATCAGCGTTAGAGCCCTGTCGGCCTTGCCCTCGCGGTTTGGGTTCGGCGGTACGACCGCGCACTTTTCGCCGCGGTTCCTGAAGCATCCGAACATCGCAGCAATCGTCCCCGCGTCGCGTATAGTGCCGTCTGGATAGAATATGCCGTGCTCGTCAATGCACCTTCCGTCGATTATCAGGTCGAAGAGCACCCACCCAATCTTGTACTCGTGGCACAGCTGCAGGGCCATCTCGTAGGAATTGGCGCGCGCGAGGCAGCCAGTTTCGGTCTGGATCACCTGCTTGCCGAGCTTGCGCCCCCACTCCGCCGCCCTGGCGTAGTTGCTGCGCCCTCCCACACGCGATTCGCTGTAATCGTGGAATGATATGACGTCAAGCCTCTCCGCCGTCGTCTGCTCAATCTCGTACGCCGTCGTGTAGCCCACGGTGAACAGACAGTTCGGCGCAAGTTTCCGCGCCACGTCAATCTCGCGCCGGAGGAACGCCCATGTCATCTCCTTGCGCACCTTTCGCACGTCGCCCGTCGCGTTGGATACCCACGGGTTGCACAGCGGCTCGTTCATCATGTCGAACATGAGAAGCCCCGGTTCATCCTTGAGCGCCGTGACGATCGCCTCGGTGAAGCGGTCGGCGGAGGCATACGCCTCTGGCTGAATGCTATTCGGATTGAGTCCGTTGCCGTTGAAGAGTATCGGCATCGACTTGTAGCCGCACGAGTGGCACGTCCTCATGAAATCGAGAATCTGCTGGATGTACTTGTCGCCTCGCTTCTCGTACACGCCCCTGCTGAGCCAGAACCGCACCGTGTTTAGCCCAACCCTAGTGCCATACGCGAGTTCCTTGCGCACGGTCTCCTCCGGACGGATGCCGTAGCACACGCCGCGTATTTTCGTGCAGTCGATCACGGGCTTACGTCCCGCCGGCTGCTCGGCAAACGATGCCGTCGCCGCACACATCACAACAACTGTAACGGCAAACGCACTGCGACAAGTTTTAACAATCTTCATAATCGTTCATCCTTTCATTGTTCATTATTTCTTGTAGAATATGAACGAACCCTTCTCGACGAGCTTCTCGTTCACGCGGTCGCCAGTGACGATGCGGCCGTTCATGTAGTAGTAGGTTGTGGGCGAACGCCACGCCGCACCGGCTATGCGGTACGGGGAAAGTTCGTCGCTGACTGGGCCGCCCTTCACGTATCCAGGCATTGCCTCCAACGCGGCAAGGTCGCGAGGATCACGCGTGAGTATCTGTGGGGGCTTCGTCAGCTTTTTCCCCTTCACCACGGGTGTGGCAGGAGGTTCCTCTTTCTTCTTCGGTATGATGAGCTTCGCAGTGTTCTTGAAGAATCCACCTATCTCCGACAACACGCCCTTTTCCTCTTCCGGCGGTTGCACCACGTACTTCGGCTTTGCTGGTTTCACTATCGGCGGAGGCGTCTTGACCGTAATCACCTCCTTGTGTACGGGCGTGGCTACTGGCGGTTTTGATTTCTCCGCGACCGCTTTTGGCGCAACTGGCTTCGGCTTTTCCGCCACCGCTTTTGGTGGGGGTGACTTCGGTTTCTCCGCTACGGCCTTCGGCGCGGCAGGCTTCGTTTTTTTCACCACTGCCTTTGGTGCAGCAGGCTTAGGCTTGGACGGTGCAGCGGAAAGACTCGGTTTCCGTTCGCTGTAAACCGCAACCATCGTGTCGCGCGTACCGTAAAGGACTTCTGCGAGTTCCGGATCGGCCTGGACGAGCCGCTTCGCCTTGACGTCCGGATCGTATGCAACGCGCGCCGCGAGACCGAGCCGCGAACGCACGCTCGGCATGGCGAAGAGCATCCCGCAGCGCTTGCGCCCTCGGTGCTTTTTCTTGTGCCAGGTGTTCGGCGCACCGTACGCAATATGCGAATGGCAAACGACACGTCCGTCGGGGACTTTGTACATGCGCTTGAGGCGTGCGACAAGCTCGCGCAGCGCGGCGATTTGCAGGAGCGTGACGGCCTTGTCGTGGTGCCCAACCACCTCGATGCCGATGGAGAACTCATCGCAGTCTTCCTTGCCGTTCCACATCGACCGCCCCGCGTGGAACGCCTCGCGTTCCTTGTCAACAATGCGGTACACCGTGCCGTCCTCCGTCACGCAGTAGTGAGCCTCGCCGCGTTCGCACAGTTTGTTGAGCGAACTTTTCGCCGGCGCCTCGGTGGTGTGCAGCACGATGAGGGTCGTGGCCCTGCGCACCGGGCGCTCGCCGTTTCGCGGCGAGCGGTAGTCGTCCTTCAGCACGAGTGGTGCGGCGGCAAGCGGCGCCGACGCACATAGCGCCAACGCCAGCAATGCCGCTAGCAACCGTCCGGGCACCGCGCTCCCGTCAGATGTTAAGCGCCGTCTTCGACCACGGTTCCTTGCCCGCGAGGAGCGAGGGTGTGGTCATTTCCGGCGGAACGGGAAGTCCGAGCATCTGCAGCGCGGTGGGCGCAACTGCGCTCAACTTCGCGAGCGGCGTGAGACGCACGCCCGCCGCGTCGTTGGCCACGTAGAAGCAATCTACGAGATTGAGCGTGTGCGAGGTCTTCACCATGCCGGTCTTGTAATCCACCATCTGCTCTGCGTTGCCGTGGTCGGCGTAGATGAGCACGTGGGCGTCAAGCTCCATGAGACGCGGCATGATTTTCCCGATGCACTCGTCCACCACCTCGACGGCCTTCGATGCCGCCTTCGGATCGCCCGTGTGGCCGACCATGTCGCAGTTCGCGTAGTTGACCACGATGAAGCCGTAGGGATTGTTCTCGAGGCGCTTAAGAAGCTCGTCGGTCACGTTGTAGGCGTCCATCTCCGGATGGCTCGCGAACGTGGCGGGGTCGAAACGGCTCTTCACCTCCACCTGGTCCTCGCCCTCGGATGGCGTAGTCGATTTGCCGTTGAAGAAGCTCGTCACGTGGCGGAACTTCTGCGTCTCGGCAAGGCGCAGCTGCTTGATGCCGGCGCGCGACACGACCTCGCCGAGGAGGTTGTCCATACCACCGCCCGCGCCCATTGCGCCGAGCAGGTAGTCCTCGAACTCGTCCCAGTAGCGCGTGAAGCCAAGGTACGTGACCTTCGGCGTCGCGTGGCGGTTGCCCGCGTAGTCCGAGCATACGAACGCCTGCGTAAGCTGGATCGCGCGGTCCTGGCGGTAGTTCGTGTGCATGATGCAGTCGCCGTCCTTCACGCCTTCGTAGCCATCCACCACGCAGCAGGGGATGTACTCGTCCGTCATCGGCGTGCCGTCAGGGGTCTTGTCGTTTTCATACGACGCCTTTACGGCCTCCTCGGCGTTCGCGACCTTGCGTCCTTCACACGAGACAATGCAGTTGTAGGCGAGGTCGGTGAGGGTCCAGTTCTTCACGCGATCCATGCCGTAGTAGCGGCCCATGACGGTGCCAATCGTGCAGTTGCCCACCGCCGCCATTTCGGTTTTCAGTCGGGCGATGTACTCAAGCGTGGAACGCGGCGGCGTGTCGCGTCCGTCAAGAAACGGATGCACCACGATCTTGCCTGCCGGGTTCTCCTGGCGCGCGCGCTTCATTAGCTTGTAAAGGTGCTCCTGGTGCGCATGGACGCCTTCATCCTGCAGAAGCCCAAAGAAGTGCAGCTGGCTCGCGTTCTTCTTCCAGTTCTCCATCAGGTTCGCCCACTTCGGGCTCTTGAAGAGCTCACCCGAGGAAAGGCCGTCGTCGATGCGCTTCAATTCCTGCACCACAATGCGCCCCGCACCCATGTTGAGGTGCCCTACCTCGGAACTGCCCTGATAGCCGTCCGGTAGTCCCACGGCCTCGCCGCAGCAGTCAAGCAGGCAATGCGGATAGCGTGCGCGGATCTGGTCGATCACCGGCGTCTTCGCCGCCACCACGGAATTGCCTTCATGGTGCGAGTTCACGCCCCATCCGTCACGGACGATCAATACAACTGGTCTCATCTTTTGATTTCTCTTTCTTTCTCTTTTGTATGCACTTCAACCCAGAACGGCTATTGCCGTCCTGGGCGCGAACCGGATTTGGACTACCCGGTCAGTAAACCACGGTCGTGGCCGGAACCGCAGGCGCGACAACGGGCGCGGCGGGAACAACCGTCGTCGCAGGCGTCACAACCGTCGTCGTCGCGGGAACAACCGTCGTGGCCGGAACCACCGTGGTCGTGGTGGCGGGCACTACAACCGTCGTTGACGAATAGGGGTAGCCCCATGCGTCATACCACACGCCACCGAACCAGCAATTGCGGTAGAGGTGGTGCGGACGCGGACCGCGGTGCCAGCCATGGAGACTGGGAGGGGGCGGCGGCGGACGGTGATAGCCGTGGTGGTGGTGGACAGGGCCGGGGCCTCTGTGTACCATGGGAGCAGGTCCGCGATGTCCGGGACCACCGTGGTGGCCGGGACCGGGTCTCGCCATCGTCGTACCGATGAATGCGCAGACAATCGCTGCTGCAAGGATGAGTTTGTTCTTGTTCATTGTTTTACCTCCTGTTGTTTGTTTTACATCTGGTGAGGCGAGCAGACCTTGCGGAACTGACACCCCTCCGTGAAAAAAATCACATCGGATAGTCGAGCGCCTCCGGAATCATCACCGTGGTCAGGCACTTCGCCGCACGGTCCTTCGCGAGGCGCGTACCGGCAAGAGATTCGTCCAGCGCGCCGCGTAACGCAGCGAACGCCGCCTTGTCATCCGCCGTAGCGGCGTCGAAGCCATAGACCACGCCCGCGCACACCTTCGCGGCCTCTCCCGCCACATCCGCCACAAACGTGCCGAGCAGGTCGTTGAACGTGTTGAGGTAGCTCGGAAGCTCCGGGCCCACCACGGGATGCTCCGCGCCGTTGAGCGCGAGGAAGCGGATGTCCTGCCAGAAGCTCATTGCAGCCATGAGACCAGCCAGCGCGTCCGCAAGCGGAAACACCACGCCGTGACGCTGCGACGAGCCGAGCTTCTTGCCGGCGGGATCCTTCGCACCGGCGGCGAATTCGCGCGTCCACGCCCACAGACGGAGCGCCGCCGCAAGGGCGTTTGCGCCGTTCTCGGCGGCCTTCGGGCACGCAGTGAGTTCCTTCTCCCACGCCTCGAGCTGCGCGAGGAACACCGGGTTCGCCATCGTCTCGGAAATCTGGCGGCGCTGTACGGCCTCGGGCCCTTCGTACGTTGCGTCGAGCTGCATGTCCGTCCACTTGTAGAAGAGGAATCCGGGACAGTCCTCCGTGATACCGTAGCCGCCCATGAGCGTCACGGCCTCGCGCATCACGTTCGCGCCGTGGCCCGTGTTCCAGAGCTTGCAGCTCGGACACAGGATGTTGCACAGCGCCTGCAAATAAACATAGCGCACGGTGACGTCGGAATCCTCCATCGGATCCTTCCCTTCCGCGAGCAACGCGGCGGCGGCGGCCATCGGCGCCTTCATGTTCTTCAGCATCTCGCGGCCCTTGCCGAGCTTCGCCTTCGCCTCGTCCTGGATGAGCTCGAGCGCGTCGAAACGACGGGAGATGTCGAAGCCGAGCGAGGACGCAGCTTCGGCCGTGGCCCAAACATCGGCGAGACGCTCCGTCACGTCCTCCTTCATCTGGAGGCCCTGCTGGTAGCGGGGCGAGGTCTCATCCACGCCCGCCGCGCCGCGGAAGCGCGTGCGCTGGTAGCGGATCACGGGCTCGATTGCGCTCATGAGCGAACCGGCACCCATCACGCCCACGCCAACGCGCGTCTTAGAGAAGACCTGCGCGATGATCTCGGAGTGCGCGAGGTTCGGCACGATCTGTCCGTCCTTGATCGTATAGCCGCCCACGATGCGCGAGGCGGGCACGACGACGTCAATCACGGGGTCGCCCGTGTTGGAAAGCTGGTGGACGCACTTGAGCGTCTGTGCGCCGCGGTCGAACTTGCCGGGATCCGTGGCCTCCACGATCACCATGCAGCTGCCCTTGATGCGGTCGTCGCCGGAGTTGACGGCCACGGTCACGTAGTCGGCGATTGCGATGTTGGTGATGAAGCGGCCGCGCTTCTCGACGCGCAGCTTCGGCTCCTCGCCATCCTTCCACTCCGCCACGCTCACGCGCCCGCAGAGAACGCCCGTATCGACGCCCACGTATGGAAGCGGCTCCGTGAGCGCGAACGACCCGCGCCACGTCTTGCCAGTCTCGTTGCCGGGTGCGCAACGCGTCATGTAGTAGGCCTTCTGCTCGTCCGTGCCGAGTTCGGCGATTGGCCCCATCGCGAGACCGTTCACGAGCGCGGACGTCGCGGCGCCGTTATCGACCCAGCTGAGCTCGTAGGAGAGCAGCGACGAGGCGAGGTTCTTCGGACCGTCGAACAACCCGCCGTATTCCTGCTTGAGCGTGCTCGCGGTGATGCCAGAGGCGTCAAACGCGTCGAACGCGCCCTGCTTCTCGGGCGTCCAATCATGAGTCTTGCGCTGTCCGCCAGCGACGAGCTGGGCCACGATGCCACGCGCCACGCTACGTGCGCCCGCGACGGCCATCTGAATATCATACCTTTCGGCAAAGCGCCACATTATCTGACGCACCTCGTCTCCGGGGAGCATCTTCATCGTAGGACGTTCGGTCGTTTCTGTCATGTCTATGTCTTTTCCTTCCGTGTGGTTAGTATATCAAAATTCACACCAAACGCAAACCCCGCAAATGAAAAATAGCAACTTTTGCCACCGTTCGTTCTTTCCCTTTCACCCTGTACCTTACTTCAAGTGCCCAAGTATTTGATAAGTTGATATAGTAGGACGAGCCCGAAAATCACACCTATACACCCTCCCAAGGCGTCAAAACATCCGCCGATGTCCTTTTCTATGCCGCTTCGCGTATTCCCGCTATCATTCCGCCTCCTTCTTCGACGTGGGGTTGGTTCTGGCGTGAAGCTGTCATTCCAATCGGAACCGTCATCGTCGTCGCCATAGTCCTCATTGTCGCCATAGTCCTCATCGTCACCGTATGAACAGGAATCGAAATTGCGGCGTCGGCTACGGTCGAGTTGCTCGAACACGCCGTAGTCGTTGCCGTGCCCAGTGCCAAGCACGTCGTTCCTCACGTAGCCGCTGCCGTGTCCGCCCCACCCAACGAAGTTCGCCCCGAACTCCTTTCCCGTGGGGATGTTGCACAAATCCGTCACGCGGCCGTCGGAGTCGATGTGTCCCCGTGGGATGTTGCAGTCGTCGTAGATCGTGCCGTTTTTCACACGCCCGATCAACCGGTGACGGGTATCGTAGATGTAATCATCGTCATCAATGCTGCCTTTGTACTTGTTGTCGCTTCCGTAAATGTGCCGTTCAGCCATAGTTAATTCTTCCTTTAAAATAGATCAAATCGGGGCATGGGCTTGTAGAGAGGAGGCCTAGCATCCTTTTTACGAGGCTCAGCAACGCCCGTCTTAAGGTTGAAAGATTCTTTTATGTCAAGTTTCCATGCGAGTTCGTCGATGATGTTTCCAATGTCCTTTGCACATTCGCATCCCTTCAGGTTCGGGTAGGCCTTCATGAGGCATTCCCGTATCGAGTTTGCCATCATCGGGTGGACGTAGATCGTCTCGCACATCCCTTGCATTTGTTCCCTTGGAGGTATCGGATCCCCATCTATCACACAGCAGGCCACCCACCAGAATCGAGAAAGGCGTCTTTCCGTCTGCAGACTGGCCACCAGAATATCTATTACATTCCACCAAGAAAGGTCGTCATTGCGTTTCAGTTCTTCAAGGTCGCTCTCCTTCAAGTCATAGCGCCAGTTGCAATCCATATATGCTATATGCAGAATATGCTATATGCAGAGTCTGTTCGATACTCTTGTCAAAGTCGGCGCTTGTCTTGAGGGAATCCTTCTCATAGTCGAAATTGAACGTAACGCTTTTCTCGACGCCTCTGCCGACCCAATATTTCCCTTCTACCGGAACGTAGATGTAGTCAGGCCATTCGATATGCAGCCCTGTTGCTTCAAGGGCGTCCTTCATCGCCTTTGAAGGTCCGACCGACTTCACGTCGCCGCCGTTCTTTTTGCCATCTACGCCATTGGCGTTGCTGTATTCAATTTGATTTGGCTTTTGCATGGTCCTTGCTCCTTTTGCTTGTGTTGCGCCAAGCCTTTCAGACGGGAATCATCCCCGCAATCGATTGGCCGCCCATCCTGCGATCAAGACGAGCGGCTTCCTGGAACATGTTTCCCTCTCGGGCACATCGCCTCTCGGCTACCACCGTGGTGTTCCACTCGGTTGGCGGATACGCTTTCGCGCATCTCTCCTGATATCTTGATGGCGGATATTGTAGCAAAATCCATGACGGTGCGCAAGGGGGAAAAATTATTTTGATCATTCGCGGGATTCAGAGGCAGAGTCCCTATCAGTGATTTTGGTTTTTCTGATATAATATCCACCGCCATGAAATTGAACCTCCAGAGATTCGGCCGCAAATTCTTCTTCATCACCCTTTGCGTGGAAGACAGGGCGAAGGTGCTTTCGCGCATCAATCCCGATGCCACGGTCACCTTGCTCCCGGCAGGCGAAGCGGTGGTGGCGGCGTGGCTGGAAACCCACAGCCGCAATCCAGCCCTCACGGCATCCAATTTCATCATCATGCCAGATCATATCCATCTTCTGCTCATCGCCAATTATGATATCGATCCCAATTTTGATTTGATCGGGTGGATCAAGGATTTCCAAAGGCGAAGCGAGAAGAGCAATGACCACGGGGGCTCTGGCGCCCCCGAACCCCGCCAATCGAATGCCCAGAATTACCACGGGGGCTCTGGCGCCCCCGAACCCCGCCCATCGAATGCCAAGGAATCTTCCCTTCGGGGGTTCGGGGGCTTGCCCCCGTATCATTGGGGGTTCGGGGGCTTGCCCCCGTTTCATTGGGAGCGCCGTTTCTGGCTCGTGCTTTCCTTCTCCTCGCGCCAGCTGAAGACCATCCGCCGCTATATCAAGCTCAATCCGGCTCGCGCGCTCTGGAAGGCCCGCCATCCCAATCGCTTCACGCGCCTCGCCAACATCCGCCATCCCATCCTCGATGCCTCACGCCAATGGGATGCAGTTGGCAATCCGCTTCTGCTCTCCTCGCCCTTTCTCTTCCACGTGCGCCTCACGCGCAAAATGAGCCTTGAAGAGCATAAGCCCGCGATCGATGAAATCATAGAAAAGGCCCGGCATGGAATGATTCCCGTTTCGGGATTCCTTTCGCCCGGCGAGAAGGAAGTGCTTCGCCGCCTCAAGGAAGAGCCACTTGCCCGCTTCATCAAGATGCGCCCGTGCGCCTTGCCACCCAGCTACGATCCTTCCGCAGAGGATTCGCGCGAGCTGGCTGCTGATCGGATGCTCATCCTGAGCGACTTCCCGCAGTCGGTTGCAGATGCCGGCGCAATCTTCCGGCAGAATTGCCTCGCCATGAATGATATGGCCGCTGCGATTTGCGAGCGGGCGAATGCCAATGACCACGGGGGCTCTGGCGCCCCCGAACCCCGCCCAAGGTAGGATTTCTCCTCTCGGGGCTCTGGCGCCCCCGAACCCCGCCCAAGGTAGGATTTCTCCTCTCGGGGCTCTGGCGCCCCCGAACCCCGCCCAAGGTAGGCTTTCTCCTCTCTGGGCTCTGGCACCCCCGAATAATCAGGGGGTTCGGGGGCTTGCCCCCGTATCATTGCCATCACCCAATCCTCTTGCCGAAGCTGATATCGATTCCGGCTTCGCCACAATCTTCCACCTCTTCAATTTGCCATATCATCTGGCGATTGGTATAGCCGCATTGAAGCTTCACCGCAACGGGATGATGGTCGATAAACATTTCGCGGTACGTCTTGCATTGCTTGCGATGCTCCACGCTCTTCTCGCCGCATTCAATTTCCTCATACCAGTATTTCTGCATAACGAGGAAAGCAATGCCGCCAGTAGGCAACGCAGAAGGTACGCCCTTAATCCCGCTCACCCACAACTCCGCCGAAGTGCCTCCGTCGTCGCTTTGCGGCGCGCTCGGTGATCGCGCCCAATGCGAACCGGTAGGGGCCGACCACCGGGCGGCCCGTAGGTGGGGCGAACCCTCCGGGTGAGCCGTTGCGGCTCGGCGAGGACGCCTCGTCCCACCTAGCCTCGCCCCAGCGCCTAACGGAATTGAACGACAATCCAACTTCGAATCCGCCCAATGACAAGAATCATAAAAAAAAACCTCGGAGTTCTCTCCGAGTTAGACATGGAATGGTGGCCAAGGCCGGGATCGAACCGGCGACACACGGATTTTCAGTCCGTTGCTCTACCAACTGAGCTACCTAGCCACGACCAGTTAGTTGTGAATGGTAGGAGCAGAGGGATTCGAACCCACGACCCAGTGATTAAGAGTCACTTGCTCTACCAACTGAGCTATGCTCCCATTCACCGCTTCCACAACCCCAAGAATGGAGCGAGCTAAGGGACTCGAACCCTCGACAACCACCTTGGCAAGGTGGCACTCTACCAACTGAGTTAAGCTCGCACTGGTGTCGTGAAAACGCCGTATAGTATATCAGACTTGGAGCATATCCGCAAGGGGTAAAATGAAAAAATTTTACTTACCTTCAGAACGCCGACGCAACGGCAATTTCTAACAGCTCAAGCCGCCTTAACGCAAGATGATGGTCGTTGACTCCGACGGACTCTGCGTGACGAGCGCGTAGTTGCGCGCGACGACGTTACCAGACGAGTCGTAGGCGATGAACGACACACAATTCGGCTCGCCCTGCGCCGCCGTGAAGGCAGCGGACGGTATCGCCGCGCTGAACACGCGGCTGCCGTCAAGTGCCTGCTTCTGAACCACGCGAATGCCATTCACGAAACACGAGACCGTCGTCGCAGTCGATCCGCCAACGGTAAAGCGCGTACGCAGCCGCCGCCCCTTTGGCAGCGTGCCACTAAGATTCTCAAATGCCACAGGCATCGTCGTCGCGTCGGCCGTGTACGGGTGATTGGATGTATTTTGCTTCACGCTCGCCATGAGCGTGGGCACATCCGCGAACTGCTGGTCGAGCCAAGCGAGGCGCTGCGTGAGATAGCTCTTGAGGCGGGCGACGTCCTTCCCGAACGCGCTGGAGTTGTACACATTCCAGCCGTTGTTCTTGTCGTCCCACTTCGCGGAGTTGGCGAGGCACGCCTCGTAGATGAAGTTGGTGTACTGGTCGATGAGGCCGCCGTCCGCCATGCAGGCGGCGAAGCGGTCGCGCACCTGCCAGTAGCGCGTGTGGAGGCGCGTGCAGAACTCGGGACTGTCCGCCCAGTCTTTGAAGAAGGAGTACGCCGTCTTGCCGTCCGCCTCCTGGCACTTCCAGCCCGTCCCGTTGCTGGAGACGCGCAGGCTCCCCACGCCCCAGTCGAAGTCCCACACCGGACCGAACACGAGCTTCTGCCCCTGCTCCTTGTAGGCGTAGCGGCTCTTCTTCACCGCGTCGTTGTTGCCGAACATCTCCATCACGAGCCAGTAGTTCACCATCGACTCGTAGTCGCAGTAGTCGCCGATCCACTTGTCCTCGCCCGCGTTGTAGCCGTCCCACGACGTGCAGGCGTCCCAGTACTTCTTGAGGTAGTCCTGGCAGTAGTTGAACATGTCGGTGTTGGTGTAGAGGTACTCCGGCGCCTTCATCATCGTCCTGACGCCGAGCGCGCCGGACTCCGTGGTGAACTTCGACACCTCGTCGTACTCCTCCGAGAACTCAAAGAGGTAGCCGCCCGAAATGTCGTTCGTGAACTTCTTGAGAAGCTTGGACGGCTGGCCTGTGAGCGTGACGTTGTTCGTCTTGTCGAGATACGAGAAGGTATCCGCCGTCACCCACGCGAAGTTCTGCTCCAGCTGCGTGGCGAGTTCGTCCTCCTGGTCGCCCGTGAGAATGTGTCCTTTCGTCTTTTGATCCTTTACAAACGCCTCCGCGATGTCGCCCGCGTCCCCTTCCCAGTCGTGTACGTTCACGCGATCCTTCGCCACGCGGATCTGCTCGCCGAACTGGTACGTGCCCTGCCATTCACCGTTGAGAATGCACTCGACCCACGTCGATTTCATGCCGAGCGAACCGATGTCGTTCGCGAAGTCACCGGCGAGCTTGTTGCGCATCATGGACTGGTCGTTGTAGTTTGCGAGCAGCACCCAGTGCTTCGACTTTGGAATGCCGAACATCTCGGTCTTCTTGTCGAGCTTGATCTTCCATGGTTTCTTGGGGTAGCTCTTCGTGGAATTGCCACGCACGTTGATCGTCATCTTGCCGTTGTAGAGCGACTTCCACTCGTCGTTGCCCTGCACCAGGACCTGTCCGTCGTGCTTCTCCTTGTTCGCGCTCGGCGTCTGTCCGTCGTCCGTCGTCATGTAGAAGACGGGCAACTTCGAGAAGAAGAACTCCTTCTCCAGGCGCGTCGCGCCGTTTCCGTCGCGCGCGGTGAACTTGAACCAGTGCTCGTAGTCCGCCGTCGTGGGCGTGAAGGACGCCGCGTTGCCGACCGCCGCCGTCTCGTACGCCTTCGCGGTCGAGCCACGCCGCCACGTGAACGTGTAGTCCGGCGTCAAGCCGAGGAACGTGCCGATTTCCACCGCAAGCGGACGCCCTGCGCGCGGACGCGTCGTATCGAGCGCGATGGGCGTCACGAGGTCGCCGCCCATGATCGACGCCGCGCCGTTCTCGCCGAATCCAATGGTGAGGTTGTTGACCGTGCCGCTCTCGGTTCCGTTCGCGAGCGACGCCGCGCCGTCGACGACCGCGATGTCGCCCGCCGCGCCGGGGACTGTCCCCGCCGCCACACCGTTGGTCATCCAGTTCGCGGGATCGTTCCAGTCGCCTTCCGCGCCACCAGCCCAGCGGAACACGCGCATCGCCTCATCGTCGTTCTCCTTGCCGCCGAAGTCGGAAAAGCGTCCGGTACCCGTGAACGAGATCGACGCGACGCCGCCCTGCGCCCGCGGCGCGGACGTGCGGAACCACGACGTGCCGGAATCGTCGGCGAGGCGCACATAATCGCCGCCGCCATTCTTCACGAGATAGCTCACGAGGCGGAGGCCGTCAACCGTGCGCAGCTCGATGCGTCCGTCGACCCATGCGCCGGTCGCAGGTGCTACGCCCGCGCCGGTCAGCTTCACCCATCCGTTCGTGGTGAAGCCGTAGTACACCGCCGCGCCGTCCTCCTCCTTCGCAGGGGCGAGACCCGCCGCGCCGTCGAAGTCCGGGGGCGAGAACGGCCCGAGCGATTCGGCGCATATCGCGAAGTCGATGCGCTCGATGTCGCGTCCGGCAGGCGTACTCGGCTCGAATGCCAGTTCCTCTCCGATCTCGGCGGTGATGGCGATGCCGTTGCGCACGCCGTCGTTCACGTTTGTGGCAATGTTCGGGATGGGCGAATGCCACGCGCCGCCGGTCGCACCCGTATCGGAAAGCTGCTGTCCCTGCGTGTACCCATTAAAGGACACGTTGAACCAGTCGATTTCATTTCCATCCGCCAGCGCGCCAAATGCAAGGCAAAACGCCGCCCCCAAAGAGGCAATGCGAACGATTCCCAACTTCGTATGCAATTTTTCCATGGCGAAAGTATATCATAATTCCAGCCGCGTTTCTAGTCCAATGTAAACATTTTAGAAAGAAATATGATATACTTTCGGCATGAGAAAGACAGCGCTATTCCTTGGGCTCTTCGGAGCAGGAGTTTCCATGACCGCCGCCGCGGCGACGGTCCTCTTTGATTTTGAGACGGAGGACGAGCAGAAGGCTGCACCCTGCGTGTTCGCGCACGACCGCACGATCTGCATGACGAACGCCTTCGCCACGTCCGGACAGCACGCACTCTACTTCAAGAGCGGTCCGTGGCGCAAAGGGCTCGACGAATGGCCGAGCTTCAACCTGCACACGTCAGTGAATGACTGGCGCGGCTACGACCGCCTCGTAATCGACCTCGTGAGCGTCGGCGATGGCAACGACACGCTTTCCACCTTCATCAGCAGTCCTGAGGGACGCGTCCAGAACGGGCTCCACGCCCAAACCACCCTTCCGGCGCGCGGTTACGCCCAGTGGGTCATCCCGCTCCGCAAGTGGCCCAAGAAGTGCAATCCGGCCAACATCTGCCGCGTCCATCTGTTCCTCTCCAATCCCCGCGACGCGCGCGTGTTCATCGACCGCCTGACGCTCCTCAAGAAAGACGAACCGTTGCCCGTTCCGGACGGCCCGTGCGTGGGACGCGACCTGATCGCCATCCTGACCGACGGACGCGACGCGATGACGCGCAAACTCGTCGAGCTTCAGGAATGGCAGGCGCACGCACGCGACTTCCTGCGTTTCTTCGAGGCGTGCCAGACGTCTGGCCTCGCATCGCCCGCCATGCTCCTCGGCACGGCGACGTCGATGGAGAAGATCATGCCGCGCGGAAAGTTTTCCGCAAGGCCCGTGCCAAAGGAAGGTCTTTCCGTGCGCCTTGCCGGTAACGAGTACGAGAGCGTGCAGCTGCTCGTCGCACCGAAGTGCACCGACCTCGAGGACGTGCGCGTGCGCGTGGACGGCGACCTGAAGGGACTCACCGCTTCATTCTCCGCCGCGAACATCGCGTGCGACGTGACCGGCTACGTCAAGACGACGCGCCAGCCGCCGTACAGGGTGGGCGAGGCCGTGTCCACGAACGCCGCTCCGGGCTATGTCCGCACAACGCGTAGGCCCGTCCTCGGCTGGTGGCCCGACCCAATCCTCGGCTTTCTCGACGGCATCGCGATCAGGGACCTGGACGTGCAGAGCTTCTGGATCCGCGTCCGCTGTCCCGCCGGACAACCCGCAGGCACCTATCGCGGCGCGCTGCTCGTCTCCGCAAAGGGCGTCGAGACGGTTCGCGTTCCCTTCGCCGTGCGCGTGAACGGCTTCACACTCGGACGCACCTCTGCACTACCGCTCGCGGTAACATTCGGTCCGTCCGCGAATACGCAACATGAATCTCCGGAAACCATCGCATACGCGGCGGCGTTGCGGGCGGATCCTCTCACCCCCATCAACATCTGGCGGAAGCACAAGCGCGAATGGGTGTCGTTCCTCGCGGACTACCTCATCCCCTACGACAGCCTCTATCACCATAGCGACACCAACCGTCTGGATGCGATCCGGCAGTTGAAGGAGGAAGGACGATCGGGGTGGTTCAATCTCGGATACTGGTCGTATCCCAAATCCACGAATGAGGTTGACATGGCGAAGTGGCGAGAGAAGACGATTCCGCGTCTCCAAAAATTCTACGAAGGCGCGAAGAAGATTGGCGTGCAGGATTACGCATACGTGTACGGGTGCGACGAGGTACACAAGGAGTACTTCCCCGCCATCCGCGCGGCTGTCGGCGAGATCAAGAAGGCGTTGCCGGGCGTTCCCGTATCCACCACGGCATACGACCACGAATTCGGCGTGGACACGCCGCTCGACGTGATGGACTGGTTCACGCCCCTTACGCCGAAGTTCGACCCGGAGAAAGCCGCGAAGTCGCGTGCCGCCGGACACCAGGTGTGGTGGTACATCTGCTGTGGCCCGCACGCGCCCCACGCCAACATGTTCATCGAGTGTCCCGCCATTGAGGGACGTCTCCTCATGGGCGCGCAGACCGTGTGCCAGCGCCCCGACGGCTTCCTCTACTACCAGATATCCATCTGGAACTCCAAGCGGTGCATCACCTCGGGACCCTTCACGGACTGGGATCCGCGCAGCTGGACCAAGTACTACGGTGACGGCTCGTGGACGTGCGTCGGACCCGACGGCACGCCGCTCCCCACCATTCGCCTCGAGAACTTCCGCGACGGCCTTGAAGACTACGCCTACGCGCTCCTTCTCGAAAAGAAGCTCAAGTCACACGCCGACCAAAACGACGCCTGGGCGAAACGCGCGCGCGAACTCCTCGCGGTACCGCATGACGTGATGGACACGATGCGGAACTACACGGGCGATCCTGCCGCAGTTTACCGCTGGCGCGACGCCATGGCCGATCTGATGGATCAATAGGGCAGTCCAGGTGAGGATGCCGTGACCTCTATCGTCCCTGACGCGCCGGGAGTTTTGCGCACGATTGCCTGGAGGCGTCCGGAGAAGGTGCGGCGCGTGGGCGAATGGAACGACGTAAAGTCGGCCTCGTCGCCGTTGTCGGTCGCGACGAGTTCGCAAGGTCCATTCACGGAGAAGGTCACGTCCACCGCCGCGTTTGGCACGAAGCGCCCTTCTGCGTCCCGCACTTCGAGGTTCACGAACACGAGGTCGGCATCTGCCTCCGCGTTGTCCTCGACCTCCAGCTTTAGCTGCGCAGCGGGTCCAGTGGTTGCAACGGTCGCCTCCGCCCACGGCGCGCCGTTCTTGTATGTGACGACCTTGAGCGTGCCGGGTTCGTACACGACATCATCCCATGTGAGGCGATACGCCTTCTTCCAGTTCTTGGGATCCTTCTTCTGACGACCAAGCGAACGTCCGTTGAGGAACAGTTCGCCCTCGTCGCCGGACGTGAATACGTGGACGGGCGTCACCTTGCCCACGCGGTCGGGCCAGTTCCAGTGCGGCACGATGTGCGCCATCGGCAGGTCGGGACGCCACCGCGACTGGAAGAGCCAGAACGTGTCCTTTGGAAAACCGGCAAGGTCGATGAAACCAGTTGCGCAAGAATGGATACCCTTGATCTTGAACTTCTTCACCATCGAATCGGCCCAGTAGGGTCCCCCGAGGTAATCCCAGCCCGTCCACACGAACTCGCCCATGCATTCGGGATGCGCATCCATGTTGAACCACTGCGCGTCGGGCGCACAAGCCCAGCCCTTCTTGGAATCGCCCGACCAGCCGCACGCCTCCACGCCGTAGCCGGAGACGTGGAGCGCACCCGTCTTCTGCTGCGTCCAGCCCCATGTGACGGGGAAGGTGTACGCGCCGCGGCTCGCAATCGCGCACTGCGTCTCGGACCCAAAGAACGGCTTGTTCGGGTTCTTCTTCTTGAACGGACCGAACATGTAACAGGAGTAGTTGAAGCCGTAGATGTCGAGCGTCTGTCCGTATTCGTTCGTCGCGTTGGCACGCTCGTTGTTAGCGTTCGTGGTGGGACGCGTCTTGTCCTCGCTCTTCACGATCGCATCGAGCATCTTCGCGAGACGGATGAACTCGCTCGTGGGCGCGATGCGGGGATGTCCTTCGGGGATTTCGTTGCCGATCGACCACATAATGACGGACGGATGGTTGCGGTCGGCGCGCACCCACGCGCGTACGTCGCGTTCGTGCCACTTGTCGAAGAGCTTAGAGTAGCCGTCCTTCCGCTTGCCCGAGGCTCCAATGCGCCGCCATTCGTCGAACACCTCGTCCTTCACGAGCAGACCGAGCTCGTCGCAGAGGTCGAGGAAGTCGGGATCCTCCGGGTTGTGCGAACAGCGGATGGCGTTCACGCCGGCTTCCTTGAGTTTCAGGAAGCGACGCTTCATCGCGGCGCGGTTATATGCCGCACCCAGCACGCCGAGGTCGTGGTGGATGCACACGCCCTTCAGCTCCACGCGGCGTCCGTTCAGCTGGAATCCGCGCGCGTCGGGATAGAACGCAATCGTGCGGATACCGTAGCGGAACGTCTCGCCCTCGATGTCGAGCGTATAAAGATGCGGATCGTCGATATCCCAGAAACGCGGCGACTCCACCGTGAACGTGCGTTCCTTCTTGCCGGACTTCGACATCTCCCACTCAACGTGGACAGTAGTCTTTTGCTTCGTGACCTCCGGCGTGGTGATTGCGACAGAGCCGGGAATGAGGTAATCCGCCGGACAAAACGCGAACCGGCACTCGCGGTACATGCCGCCGCCCGTGTACCAGCGCGAGGAGTCGGTGTGGTTGTGGCATCGCACGACGAGCGTGTTCTCGCCATCGAGATTCAGGTGCGGCGTGAGGTCGCAACGAAAGGCAGTGTAACCGTAAGGCCAGCCACCCACATGCCTGCCGTTCACCCACACCTTCGAATGGCTCATCATGCCGTTCGACTCGAAGAAGAGGAGACCGCCCGCCTTGATGAACGCCGCGCGCGCGGGGTCGAGACGGAACGTACGCCGATACCAGCCGATGCCGGTCGGCTCGAGGTAGGCGTCGCCGTAAGGCTTCGCGGGGTCGAACGATTTCTCCACGCCCCAATCATGCGGCACACGCACCGCACGCCACGCGGCGGAGTTCGTCTCGCTCGCGGAACCGTCCGCGCGCATGAACTCCCATCCCTCCGAGAGACGTTCGCGCTGTACGCCGCCCTTCACCACCTTCACGTTTCGGAACATCCATTTGTTGGGACTAAGGCGCACGGGTTTGCCGCTCGCTGTTGTCACATTGCGGAGCACGACCTCCTCCGTGACGTGGTAGGGATGCTTCTCCACGTAGTCTGCGCTCGTGTTCTTCGGGTTGAACATCGAAAACACATACGGCCCGTCGTACTTCTCGGGATGCCTGGAGTCGTCGATCTTGAGGCCGTCGAACACAATCCGACGCGGCATGTAGCATTCGTAGCCGAAGTCGTGCCAGTCAGTGCTGATGCCGTGAACGAGCGCGCTGGCGGCCTTTTTACCGCCACTCGGCACGAACGTGCAGTTGCGCACGATGAAGTCACCCCTCCAGGTGCTGCCGTAGTCGCTGCGCAGATTGAAAAACGAACGGCTGCGCACAGTGGTGTTCTCCACGAGGAACGTGCCGAAGCCTATGGCGTTGATGCCCTGTTGTCCGAGCTTCGAGTTGCGGATGGTCGCGTTCACCACGCCCATGTGCGCGTCGAAACGCGAGAACATGCAGCCGTCGTAGAGGAGGTTCTTGCAATAGTTCGATCCGAAGAGGCCCCAGTAGCTTCCGTCGGTGATGTCGGTCGTCTGGCGGCAGTTGACGAAGGAGACGTTGACCGAGTTGTTGACGCAGATGTCATACGACCCCATGCTCACGGGCTTGCCGGCGGAGCCGATCGTGCGGTAGGTCTTGTGCGCGGTGAAGACGCAATTTGAGACCATGACGTTCGCACAGTACGACACGGCGACGAATCCCCCGTACGGCGCGCCGTGGTCGCCCTCGCCAGTCACGTAGTGGCGAAGTCCCTCGATGCGCACGTTCGACCGTCTGACGGCGAATCCGCGCGCGTGGTAGCTGTACTTCGACTCCGCCTGGTTGGCGATGGTGGTGAAGGCGCCGCCCTTGATCGTGAGCGTCTTCGCATCAACGGGATGCGCCGTGAGGCGCGTAACCTCCGCGTAGTCCCAGACAATCGGCGTGGCGGGATCAACGGTTCCGTCCGACGCTGCGAGGAACATCTCCTTCTGCGGAGTGCCATTGTTCTGGTTGAGTCCGTAGCGGATGTACTGGCGCACGTTGCCGTTTACGGCCTCCACGAGACAGGTACCGGGCAGAGGCACGTTGAGTTTTGCCTGTCCGCGCGCGAGTGTCTTGACGCCCTTCACCTCAAACGAACGCGACGAAGGATCAACGCGGAACACCGGCGCCTTGAGATTGTCAAGACTGCGGTCGTCGATCACGAACTTCGCCGTGCCGAAATCGACGTCCGTCTTGATGACGGCCACCTTCGCGCCGCCTCCGATGTAGTACGTCTTGCCGTCGCACGCGCGTACGGGCAGACCCTTCGCGTTCGCCGCCTCGTGCGCCGCTACGATGGCCATCTGGTCATCCGTCTTGCCGTCGCCCACCGCGCCGAACTCCTCGTAGGTGACCACATCGGCTGCGACAAGCACACCGACGGCGAACGCCGCTCCAAGCAACAATATCCTTTGCATCGTTTCCCCTGACTCCATTCTTCACAATACCCCAAGAAAGGCAAGCAAAGGCGCAAGCTCCTCCTGCGGCAAATCGCCACCCGGCATGAGAGGCACAACCGACTCCAGTTTCTTCACGCTTCCGTCCGAAAGGTAAGCCTTGCGCAGACTGAGCCCGCGCAGCGCCGGCACCTTGCGCCCATTTGAAACCTTCCGTGCGCCAAGTGCGGGGCCGTCGTGACAGTCCATGCAGCGCGCGGAAAGGAACACCTCGCTCCCGCGACGCGCTTCCGCCGTAATACTGTCCTCGTGCCCTGCGCACCAGAAATCGTACGGAGTCCCAGACGTAATCAGCGTTTTCATGTACTCAACGACGGAGTCCACCACGTTCGTACCGTTCAAGCCTCCTTCGTCTTCGTATGCGGATTCAAAGCGCTTGACAAGCGGAGCGTCAGCCGACAGCCGTGACAGCACCACATCCAAAGAGTTCCCACCGCAGAAATACGGCGTCACGATCATCGTGCGCACCACGTCGTGCAGGTTCGAGATTCCGCCGTCGTGCATGTAGCACGTCGCGAAAACGGCGTTGTGTACGGGCCGGGTAATCTTTGCGTGGTGTATCCGCGAATCGGTGCCACCCGCTCCAAGCCAATGGCACGCGCCGCAAACGAGCCGCTGCGAACACGCAAGGCGGCGGTCATTGAACAGCTGCCGTCCCAGCATCGCGCGCGGGCTGTGGTGGGCGAGTATCGGCGGCATCGGCACGAAGCGCTTTTTCCCAGAAGCGGATATCTCGAACTTCCGGTAAAGAGCCTCGCGCTCGGCCTCCGCCATCTTCTCGGCGCGGACGTGCATGATCCACGCCACAAGCAAACTCGCAACGACGGCGGCGGCCACGACTGCGAAAACAACTATTAGTTTTTTCCGGCGCGTCATTTCCACTCCTTTCCATCCGGTCTCGGCGGCGACACGGAATCCAAGTTCTCCATCTCCGGGAACTCCGGACACGACACGCGCGCCTTGACGAACAGCGACCGGAACAACTCCCTGTATCCCCTGACGAAACGATCGTTGCGGAGCTTGTCAATGGCGGCCTTGCGGTTCATCCCCGTCTCGGACATCTTCGCCTCGATCTCCCGCGTGGAGACGTTTATCCTGTCGCCGACTTCGCGCTTCGTGAACTTGTTGACGAGAATCGACGCACGGAAGTCAGCCCACTTCACGGACTCCGGCAGAGGCCCTTCCTCGAAGAACTGCGTCACCGTGAGGTTGTGCTTCTTGAGCGGCGCAACGGCCTTTGCAAGCGCCTCCTTTTCATCCGCCTGGGTGACGGCGAAACCATTGCGCTCCGCCTCGGCGCGGAGCACCTGCTTGAGGAACCACTGCTTCACGGCCTCGCGACGGTAGTGGCGCAACGTCTCGTATTCGCGTTCCTTCGGCACGTTGCGCCCCATCCGGCGGACATCGTCAAGCAGCGTAAGCGAGCGGAGATCGAGCTCCGCCGACGTCAGCAGGTTTCCGTCCACCGACGCCGCCACGCGCATCGGGTCCCATCCCCAAAGCCCCACGTACAGCGGCGCTGCGCCGCCACCAAACTTTTCAAACTCCGGGAATTCGGGGCATTTCACGACGGCCTTTCCGTAAAGCTCCTTCACGAGGTCGCCGAATCCGCGCGTTCCCAACTCGCCCTTAACGAAGTTGTTGATGAGCACGCCCTCCTTGAAGTCCTGCATCTTGGACGCCTCCGGCAGCGGACCCTCCGCGAAGAAACGCTCGGGCGTGGTCTTACGTGACGCAAGCCACGCCGTAACCAGCGCCATCGCCTCCTGCTCGTCGCCCTGCGCCGTCGGTACGCCGCGTTGCACGGCCTCGCCGAGAAGAAGCTCCTTCACGATCCACGCCTTGACCAACACACGCCGGTCGCCGCCAAGCGACTGGACTCGCATATCCAGCTCGCGGGCGGTCATGGCCGTGCCGTTCACGGAAGCGACGATGCGCCACGGACGCTTCGTCCACAGCCACACCCCGCCGGCGACTATCGCGGCGACGAACAGCAGAGCCGCGGCCGTCTTGACCGCCCTGCCCATCACGCGATCCCCGTGATCATCCCGTTGGCGACGCCGTGCGCGGTCCTCTCGCCCATCAGGTGCGTGAGCACCACGAGCGCGAAGAGCATCGCCGCACCCGGCCCCTGCCCCGTGATGATCTGTCCGTCGGCTATCACGGGGACGTTCTCGACGGGACGCCCCATCTGCGGCGAACAGGACGGATAGCACGTGACCGATTCGTCCTCGATGACCTCCGCCAGCTCCAGCACCGTGGGCGCTGCGCAGATGGCGCAGACAAGGCCTCCCTCCGCCTTCTGGCGGCGAAGCCGCTCCAGGAGCGGTTCACATTCTGAAAGATTCTTCGTGCCTTCTCCGCCGCCAGGTAGTATAATGGCGTCGTATTCGTTTTCGAGCACGTCGGCAAGACGCGCGTCGGCAACCATCTGGATGCCATGCGCGGAATGGACGGAGAGGCCGTCCGCGAGGGATGCAGTGACCACCTCGACGCCGCCCCGGCGGAGGACGTCGATGATGGAGACAGCTTCGATATCCTCGAAACCGTCCGCAAGAGGAACGAGTACCTGTTTCATGGAAAGGAGTATATCAAAATGATGACGCCCGAGACAATAGCAAAAATAAAAACATTGATGGCGGAGGCCTCAGTGTTCGAGGAGGACATCGAGGAGACGTTCATCCTCGGCGGCGGCCCAGGCGGGCAGAAGACGAACAAAACGTCAAGCGTGGTGCGCCTTTTCCACCCGCCGAGCGGACTTCAGGTACGCTGCGGGGAAAACCGTTCGCGCGAGATCAACCGCTGGCTCGCGCGCCGTACCCTCGCCGAGCGTATCCTCGCGCGCGAGCAGGGGCGCAAGACAGCCGAGCAGCAGGCACGCGAAAAGAAGCGGCGGCAGAAACGTCGCCGTTCCCGCCGCCAGAAGCAGCGCATGCTAGACGATAAGCACGCACACGCCGCGATCAAAGCCAACCGAAAGCCGGTTGACTGGTAGCCTTACTCTCCCGCCGCGCGCTTGATTACGCGCTCGTGCGCGGCTTTCAGCACCGCCGGATTGTATTTCAGCACCTTGCGGTCGTAGGTCAGGAGGCCGTTGATCTCAATCTCCACGTCGGTCGTCTGCGTGTAGATGGAACCGGCAAGGCCCTGCCCCGCGAATTCGCCGAGCTTCTCGATCAGGCCGAGATAGGTTTTCTCCAGTCCCTCGCGGGTCTTGGTGTCCTCAATGCCACCGTAGCCCCAGCTGCCGGTCTTTTCGCCAAGTACCTTGCCCTGGTCGAACTCGCGCCAGATGTGTCCGGCAACAGGATGGCCGAGGCCGCCGAACTCGCCGAGGAAGCTCACGCGGCGTGCGTTCACGGGCGGCATCGCGGGACCACGATACGCATGGTAGTCAACGATATCGGCCGCCTCGCACTGGTCGGTAGGAAGGTGCTGCGTGGTGGTGCGGCCCTTCTTGTCGCGCTGGAACGTGGAACCGCCCTCGAAGTCGCACCAGCCGGACGGACCGTCCACGAGGCGCGTGGGGTCGTACTTCTTCACGAAGTCGAGCGTCGTGTGCGTGAGAACCGGATCGTGCTGGCTCCAGCCCTCGTTGTAGGGCACCCAGATGACGATGGACGGCACCTTGCGGAGAAGGTCCACAAGGCCCTTCAGCTCGCGGCGGTAGAGGTCGTAGCCCTTCGTGACCTCCCAGTGGAACGGGTCGTGCGCGCTGTGCGAGGTACTGGGCATGTCCTGGAGGAGGAGCAGGCCCATCTTGTCGCAGAGAGCGTAGTAGCGCAGGGGCTCCACCTTGATGTGCTTGCGCATCGCGTTGAAGCCGCAGTCCTTGAGCGTCTGGATGTCGAACGCCATCGCCTCCTCCGAGGGCGGCGTGAGGAGGCCGTCAGGCCACCAGCCCTGGTCGAGGGTGCCCATCACGTAATACGGCTTATTGTTGAGGAAGAAGCGGAGTACGCCCTTGGAATCCATGCGCTTCTCGAACTTGCGCATACCGAAGTAGCCCTTGATCTCGTCCGTGCCGAACTTCGCGGTGAAGTCATAGAGGTTCGGGGTTTCCGGCGACCACAGCTTGAAGTCCGCCGGCATCTTGATCGTACAGGGCTCGCCGGGTTTGAACTGAGATGTGGCGACGACGTTCCCGCCGTCGCACAGGACGCGTACCTCACCCTCTTGCGTATCGCCGTACTTGAGACCGCATACCTTGAATTTGAGCGTGACCGTGCCGGCGTCGATGTCAGGCGTCACGTCATAGTCGGCGATGTGCTTCTCGGGGACGGTCTCCATCCACACGGTCTGCCAGATGCCGCTCATGCGCGTGTAGAAGCAGGCGTAGGTCTTGAAGGACTGCTTGCCGCGGCTGTTGATGTGCGCCTCGGTCGGGTCCCACACGAGCACGGTGAGCGTGTTCTCGCCCTTCTTCGCGTAGGGCGTGAGATCGACCGTGAACGGGAGCTGTCCACCCTCGTGCGGCGTGCAACCCACCTCGTCATGGCCGAGGTACACGATCGCGCGGAAATCGACCGCGCCGAAGTGGAGCAATATCTTCTCGCCCGGCTTCGGGTCGAGGTTGATCTTGCGCGTGTACCAAAGATACTGATGCGGTTCAAGCAGCTTGCCGTTGCAGCCGGAAAGCGGGGCTTCAAGCGCGAATGGCACGAGGATCTTGCCGTCCCACTTCTCGGGGCGCGCGTCCGTCTTGCCAATGTCGGTGATGGCGTAGTCCCACTGCCCGTTCAGGTTGGTCCAGTTCGAACGGACCATCTGCGGACGCGGATATACGCGCCATGCGTTCTCCGGCGTCACCTTCTCGCCCCATGGTGTGAGCATCGTCTCCGCCTGCAACGCCATCGCGGCAAGCACCCCTGTCATCATCATTACTTTTTTCATTTGTTTTCCTTTTTAGGCTTTATACGACTAAACTTTTGGTACAATTACTGTGACTGCCGCTGCCGGATCATTTCGTAGAGGCAAACGGCGGCGGCGACGCCTGCGTTCAGCGATTCAATGCGTCCGAGCATGGGAATGACGGCTATGAAGTCGCACGTCTCGCGCACGAGACGGGATATGCCCGATCCCTCCGCGCCGACGACAAGCCCGGAACGTCCCTTGAAGTCGATTTCCGTGTACGGCTTCGCGTCGTCGCCCCAGTCGAGGCCCGTCATCCACATTCCGGCCTTCTTGAGCGCCTCCATCGCGCGCACGAGGTTTACGACGTGCGCGACCTTAAGGTATTCGCTCGCGCCTGCGGATGCGCGCACTGCGGCGGGGGTGACGCCCGCGCCGCGATTTTCGGGGATGATTACGCCTGTCACCCCGGCGGCGCATGCGCTGCGCAGCACGGAGCCGACGTTCTGCGGATCTTCAAGGTGGTCGAGGACCACGACCGTCGCGTTTTCGTCCGCCTCAACATCGCGCAGAATCTCGTCGAAGCCCACGTAAGGGTAGCCAGTAGTCTTGACGGCTACGCCCTGGTGGTGTCCGCCATGCGTGAGCTGGTCGAGACGACGGCGGTCTTCCGTGCGCACGACAAGACCCATCTGACGGGCTGTCTGGCGAATCCACGCGATTTCATCCGCCTCGCCCTTCTCGGCTGGAGGCAGAATCACTTCGCTCAACGTGCGACGTTCAGACTGGAACACCTCCACGACTGGGTTGCGTCCGTAGATCCATTCGCCGCCCGTGCAGAGTTCGCGCGGACCTCGGTGCTGGTCGTTCCTGCTCACTTGTAGAAGTTCCCCATTGCGCGGAACTTCGCGTAGCGGGCGTCTATGAGCTGATCCAAGGGAATCTTCGCGAGCTCCTTCAGCGCGGCGAGCACGGCCTTCTTGACGGCAAGCGCGGCGGCCTTGTGGTTCTTCTGCGCACCGCCTGCGGATTCGGGAACAATCTCGTCGATTGCACCGAGGCGCAGCAAGTCGGGTGCGGTGATTTTAAGCGCAGCAGCTGCCTCCGGCGCCTTCGCTCCGTCGCGCCAGAGGATGCCCGCGCACCCTTCCGGGGAAATCACGCTGTAAACAGCGTTCTCGAGCATGAGGATGCGGTCGCCCACGGCGATTGCAAGCGCACCGCCGGAGCCGCCCTCGCCCGTAACGACAACCACGATGGGCGTCTTGAGGAGCGAGAAGAACTCAAGCGACTTCGCGATTGCCTCGGCCTGTCCGCGTGCCTCGGCGGTGTCGCCAGGATAGGCACCAGGGGTATCAACGAAAGTGACGATCGGCAGGTGGAACTTCTCTGCGAGCTTCGCGAGGCGCATAGCCTTGCGGTAGCCGTCCGGCTGCGCCATGCCGAAGTTCGCCTCCACGTTCTCCTCCACGGTCGCACCCTTGTGGTGGCCGAGGATCAGCGTCTTCACGCCATCAATTGTGCCAAACCCGGCGATGAGGCCACGGTCGTCGTTCACGAGGCGGTCACCGTGCAGTTCCTCGAAATCGCTGCAGATGTATTTTATGAAATCGGTCAGGTGCGGACGCTTCGCGTCGCGCGCCAGCTTCACCTTGTCCATTGCCGTCACTTTTTTTTCTTTTTTCACTGCCATTTGCTTCTCCTTGTTTTAAGTTTTCGTTCCACCGCCGACGAGGACGGCGAGGGCCGTGATGTCGTCCGACTGCTCGGCCCCGGTCTCGAATCGGACAAGCTCCTCTGCCAGGCTGCCGACCAGGTCGGCCGGGCTTTCCTTCGCGTGCGCGGACGCGAACGCCAGCAATCGAGCGTCACCGTACTGCACGTGATCCTTCCGTTCGGCTTCCGTGACGCCGTCCGTGTAAACGAGAAGCCGCGTGCCCGACGCAAACTCCGCAGTCTCCAGCACGTAGTGATACCCGTCCAATACACCCGTAGCGACGTGACGCTTCGTCGCCAAAAACTCGGAAGAGCCGTCCGGCCTGACGACGACAATCGGCGGGTGCCCAGCGTTGCAATACTCCAGCTTGCCGGTGGCGAGCTCCAGCCGGCCGACGAACATCGTCACAAACATGCATGTGTCGTTGTCCTTGCACAGCAACGCATTGATGCGCCTGACGGCCTCGTCGGGCGGCAGCCCCATGTCTGCCGACAGGCGGAAACCCGCACTGGCAAGGAATGCGAAGAGCGCGGCGGGAATGCCCTTTCCTGAGGCGTCGCCGATCGCAAAATGAAGGAACCCGTCCTTCTCCTTGAAGTCGTAGAAATCGCCTCCCACCTCCCGCGCCGGACGCAGGACCGCGCCAAGACATGGCGGAACACGGCGGTTTAGCACGCTCGACTGGATCGTGCGGGCGATGCTCAGCTCGTTGCTGAGGCGCTCGTTGGCCGCAGTCACGCGCTGGAGGCGCGTGGAGAACGACCACGAGACGAAGAAAATGAGCCCGAGGCCCACGACCGAGAACAGGATAATCCGGCTGACAAGGGTACGCGCCCCCTGCAGGATGTTGGCCAACGGGCAGATAAGATCCATCGTCCACCCGTTGTTGGCCCGCCCGTGTATCTTCACCGTGTCGGTCAACGCAGCGGCGTCATCCGGCGCGGCGACGAGAGGGTTTCCCTTCTGCGAGAGCAGGACGGCGTATGAATCGGCGTACGGCTTGATTGCGGCCACTTGGTGCGTCAGGTCATCGAGCGAGACGTCGGCGGTCAGTACGGCGTAAACTTTTCCGTCCTTGCCGGCAAGCGGCAGGGAGTAGGTGCACATCATCACCTCCGCCCCGCCCTTGTCGAAGTAGGGCTCGCACCAGGACGGAGACTTTGCCTCCTTCGCGATGCGGTACCAGTCCATGCCATGGTACTTGAAGTCCTCACCTCCCTGCTGGATGCGCTTGATGCTTCCGTTCCCGTCCCTGTACGAGAAGGCCGAGTAGTAGTAGCCCTTCGAGGGGAAGTAATTCGGCTCGAACGCGATCGTGCTGCCCACGACGAATGGGTTGTTCTGGACGAGTTCACCCGTGATCTTGAACATGTAGTCGGGGTGGCTGAGGTGTTCCGCGACGATCCACGAAGAGTTCTTAACCGCGCTCTCGACGGACGCCATGAGGCCGTCGATGCGCCCGACCGTCGCCTTCACCACGTTCTCCACCGTGGTGCGCGCCTCGTTCTCCATCATCCGCGACGTGCTGAACGCGACAAAGGCCGCGATAGCGACGAAGAGCGCCGCCGTGACGACGACGACCGGGATGTTGGCTCGCTTGGCAGATTGCATCGGCAGGGGAAATTAAGCGGCGAAACCGAAATAACCGAGCATCTTCACGATGAAGGGTTTGAGGTCCTTGCGCTCCACGATCTTGTCGATGAACCCGTGCGCGAGCAGGTACTCGGCGCTCTGGAAGTCCGGCGGGAGCTTCTGGTGGATCGTGTTCTCGATTACGCGGCGTCCGGCGAACCCGATGAGGGCCTTCGGCTCGGTAATGTTGATGTCGCCCAGCATCGCGTAGGATGCGGAGACGCCTCCAGTGGTGGGGTCGGTCAGCACGCTGATGTATGGAAGCCCCGCCTCCTTGAGCCTGCCGATCGCGGCGGACGTCTTCGCCATCTGCATTAGCGAGAGGATTCCCTCGTGCATGCGCGCGCCGCCGGAGGCGCTGCAAAGTATGAGTGGACGGTGCTCTGCGATCGCCTGCTCGCACGCACGGGCGATGCGTTCGCCCGTGCCGGTACCGAGGCTGCCGCCCATGAACGCGAAGTCCATCACGCCGAGCATCACGGGGATGCCGTCCATCTTGGCTGTGCCCACAACCACGCTCTCTTTCTCGCCGCTCTTGGCGATCGTCGCGTCGATCTTCGTCTTGTACGCACCGGTGGCGTCGTGGAAGTCGAGGTGGTCGGAATAGCTCACCTCGCGGAACACCTCTGTGAACGAGCCCCCATCCGCCAGCTGCGCAATACGCTCGCGCGCTCCGAGACGCCCGTGGTAGTTGCACACGGGACAGATGGCGTTGTTCGCCTTCCACTCACCCTTGGCAACGTAACTCTTGCAACGCGGGCACACCTGCCACAGCGCTTTAGTTGGCGGTATCTTCGCCGCCGTTTCTGATTTCTTGAACCAGGCCATTTCAACTTCCTTTCTGTAAAACTCTAACCTTCCGTCGGCATTCCCCATTCATCGAGGCGCGACTTTATCCAATCGAACGATGCCTGCTGCATCTCCTTCGACTTGCCGGTGAGGACGGGGCCGCATGAAAGGCGGATGGTTTTCGCCGGGTCAACCGTACCGAAGTCCTTGAACCATCCCTTCGCGCCGGGACGCGTCGGCTCAATGTCCGTCTTCACCGCAATCGGCACCACTGGCACTCCGGCCTTTTCCGCGAGCTTCGTGCCGATTGAGCTCCATCCCTTGCGCGCAAACACCGGCTGGCGCGTACCCTGCGCGTATATGTGGATGGAAATGCCCTTCGCGATACGCTCGCAGCCCACGTTGAAAATGGTCATCAGGTCTTCTCTGGGTGAAGTGCGCCCGATGGGAATCAACCCCATGTGCGCGGCGGCGCGCGTGAGGAACGGCAGGTGCGAGAGCGACTGCTTCACCACCGTGCCGATCGGTCCGTAGGTGAGCAACACGAACGGCAGCATCACCGTCTCCAGCGTGCTCATGTGATTCGCTAGGTACACGACGGGACCGTCGTAGTTCTTGCGGTTGTCCCAGCCGTCCATGATCACGTCAGTGCCATACTTCTCGGCCTTCTGAAGAGAGGCAAAACAATAGCGTGCCCACTTGTTCGGCTCCAACCGCCTAAGCGCCTCGCTTATTGCGCATTTTGGAAATACACTGAACACGCTCCATGTGAAGCCCAGCGTCGTCAGCCAACTCTTTTTGCGAGGTGCAGGCGCTTTGCGCTCCGGCGCGGTACGGTATCCGCCCGTACGCAGCAGTTCCTCGCGGAACATCTCCAATGTAGTCTGAATCATTTGCTGTCCAATTCTGAAAACAACCACAGGCCCTACGGCTGCTCCGCTTCGCCAGCTGCCGCTCGGCGAGCCTCCTCCGCCAGCCTTTCCTCACGCTGTCGGCGGAGTTCTTCCTGAATCTGCGCCAGCTGCGCACGCTGCGCCTTGCGCTCTTCGGCCTCCTGTTCGCGCTCCTTCCGTGCCTGTTCGGCCGCTTGGCGCCGCTGCGCAGCCTCGGCTTCCATTTCCATCCTTCGCCTTTCCTGCCGAGCACGGGCGAGCTCGAGACCGGTAAGCCTCTGCTCGGGGGCTTCGGCACCGTCGCCAGCACCTCCCGCCCGTCCCATTCGTCCCATGCCCATGGGACGAAATGGCGCACGCATTCCAGGGCCTCCGGACAACGCCGGCTTCCCATTGGGTGACGCCGCGCCCTTGCCGTCCTGCGGACTGTTCCCGCCGAGCTTGAGAGTAGCCTCCACGCCGTTCTTAGAAAGCTTGACCGTCTTCTTCTCCGGATCGGGATCAGCCTCCACGACCGTCCACTCCCCGCGCTTCTCGCCCACTTCCATGAAATAGTTGCGTGGCGGCTGCACCGACGAATCGGTGAAGCCGACGGTGACTACCCCGGCAGGCGTCACGTTCAGAGCTGACACCCTCACAGACGAGAGTATCTGCTGTTCCATCTCGCTCACCTCGACGGCATTCTCTCCTTCTGCGCCGCCACCACCAGCTCCGGTGCCCGAAGCACCACCCGGCGCGTCTGGATCGAATCCAGGCGGCGGACGCCCGAACGGCATGCGGTCGAGGATCGTCTTGAAACGCTCGAACCCTGCATCGAGTCCACCACCGTCTGCGGCGGCGTCAACGTCACCGTCAGCGTCAGACTCCGCCGTTTCAGGCGCAGTCTTATCGTTGTCTGCAACGTCGTCGGCCACGATGGCGCACGGTAGCAGCAGACAAAATGCCATGTATGCGAAAAATCTCATGCTACTATTGTATCATATTTTTCCGAAAAAGGAGACACGAACAAGCCGGAAGATAAAAAAATCTTTCGCAGCACGAAAAGCCCGTTTCCGCCGCCATGCGGACGAATTCGTCCGCCGAACACATCCCTTCAATCGACGTTCGCAAGTATCCATAATCCCCTCTCACCCCACCTGCGAACAGGAACGCAACGCATTTCATCCATAATGAAGTCAGAGCACCAAGACAACGGGAGCGCGGACGAAACAGCTCCAGAACGAGCAAGTGTCCGCCGGGCGCCAACACACGCGCCACCTCACGTAACGCCGCCGCGCGGTCTGGGAAGTTGCGGAACCCAAATGCGCACAGCGCCGCATCGGCGGAAGCGTTCCCGCAGCCGAGCACGCACGCATCACCCTCTTCAAGCTCAATGCGACCATCCAAGCCAGCATAGGAAACCTTGTGCCTTCCAATCTCCAACATCGCCGGCGTAAGGTCAACGCCCTTCACGCAGGCACTCGGGAAAAGCCGCGCTGCGGCTATGGCGAAGTCGGCCGTGCCAGTTGCAAGGTCGAGGATGCAACGCGGAGAGGATGCCACGCGAGCAAGGCGCACAAGCGCGCGCCGACGCCAGAGCACGTCGAGACCGAGGGACATGGCGCGGTTCAACCGGTCGTAACCGCCGGATACGCGTGTGAACAGTCCGCGCATCTCCGGCGCGGACGTCTGGATGTCAACGGGCGATGGCATGAAGGCTCATGTACCAGCTGATTATGCGCGGTCCCCAGAACATCCACGAAACCGTGCCCAGCGCGAGAAACGGCCCGAACGGAACCGCCGTGAAACCGCCGAGTTTCGCCTTGCCGCGCATTATGAGAATGCCGCCCACTAACGCACCGACGAACGACGAGACCACGATGGTGTACAAGACGGCAACGGGACCGAAGAACGCGCCAATTGCACCAAGCAGCTTCACGTCGCCGAACCCCATCGCGTCCTTCTTGAACACCTTCGTCGCAACCCAGCCAAGTCCCCACAAGAAGAAGAATCCTCCGGCCATGCCGCCGAGCGACCACCACAACGCGGAAACCCCCTCCGTCTCGCCTTGCAATTCCGGAACGAGAAAACTGAGCGGTACTCCCAGCACCATGCCGCCAATCGTCACGCGGTCAGGTAGATAGAAATGGTCGAGGTCAATGAAGGAACCAAGAATCAATCCCGAGAAAACAAGCCAGAACACCGGCACCGTCCACAAGCACGCAACCGGCACTAGGCCGAACACCGGCGCAATGCCGAGGAAGAATCCCGACGCCCACTGCAGATAGGCGAGCACGAAAAGGACGCCGCCAAGCATTTCCACGATCATGTACCGTGCGGAAATCGGCTCATGGCAGTTCGCGCAACGTCCACGCAGCGCAAGCCAACTGACAATCGGGATGTTCTGGTACCAGCGAATGCGCGCGTTGCACTTCGGACAGTGCGACGGAGGCCACGCAACGGATTCCTCGCGCGGCAGACGCCAGATACACACGTTCAAGAAACTCGCGATGCAGCAGCCGAGGCCGAACGCGAAGCAAGCAAACACTGTAAAGTAGTATATGTCCATGGCGTTTATTATATCACATCCGGCGGCGGAACGGCGCAAACAGCGTCCAGCATACGTCATAGATGAATCCCGCGCCAAACACCCGCAGCGCCAACACGGCAAGCGCAAGAACCGGCTTACGCCACGAGAGCGGGAACTCGCGCACCGCAGCGCGCACCTCGGAATCCGCCGCGTATTCGCGCACGATTCGCCGTCCCTCCAACCATCCGATCGGCACGTTGCGCAGGAGCGCGAACATCTCAAGAAGCGCAAACACGCACGACGCCGCGTATGCGCCGCCCAACGTACCTCCCGCCCGACGGTTGATATCTTGTCGCCACCGCAACAGTGTCACCTTGTTTCGGAATACGCGAACCAACCTATTACGGTTTGCAATGAGGCCGCCAACGTGAAGAACATAGTTGTAAACGGGTTCCGACCTGCACGTAGTTTTCTGCGACAAGAGAAGGTATTCACAGTTAAACGGCGCATCTTCGTATAAAACAATCCGCTCGTCAAAACGTAGATTATGCTTCTCCATCAGTGCACGGCGGTAAACACATCGGCAAACACTCCCAAGTTCGCGGTTGTCGAAAAGCGGCGTGCCAGCATACCAGCGGCGCACATGATCCATTGAGTAGCCTATATACCTCGACAGGAAAAAATCGCGGATTGCCTTGGACGTGTCAAAGTGGTAGTCAGCCCGGAGCGGTTCCAACCGTGACTCATGCGTACCTAGATCAGTAATGCGCATGGGGAAAATGCAGCAATCCGCCCCAGTTTGCTCCATCTCCTCAACGCCCAGTTCAAGGAAGTTCGGAGCAAACGTGTCATCGCCATCAAGAAAGAAAATATACTCGCCCTGCGCCGCATCGAGGCCGCTATTGCGAGCACCGGATAGTCCACGATTACGCTGATGTATCACGCGCACGCGCGCGTCACTTATTGCAAGCCGGTCAAGCACGGCGCCCGTGCCGTCCGTCGAACCGTCGTCAACGGCGACAATCTCGAAGTCTTTAAACGTGCCTCGGAGGACGCTGCTTATCGCGTCCTCCACCCATTCCTCCACGTTCCAGCACGGAACGATTACACTCGCCTTGGGAACGCCTCCGCTCATTTAACGGGCAATCCTCACGCTCGCGAGGTTGGCAGGGCCGAGGGTCAGCTCATAGAACCCGTCCACGACCTTGCCCGTGCCGGGTTTGCGTGCGAAGCGGCACCCGCTCTCAAGTCCATTCGGGACGAGCGTCTCAGCCGCGACGATCCTGCCGCGCCCGTCCGTCGGAATGCGGAACGTGCAGGGCTTCTCGGTCGAGAAGTTGTAGAACGTCACGTAGCGCGAGCCGTCCGGCGCGTCGGTGGCGAAGGCGTTCTCGGGCAGGTCGGGAAGCGCGGACGGCACGCCGCCGACGTGTCCCTTCCAGAGGCGCATCGCCTCGCCGATCGACGTGAGATGGCTCTCGAATGGGCTCACCGTGATCGCCTGCTCGTTGATCGGTTGGAAGTAGCAGACGTACTTGAGTCCCCACGCCTCCCAGTTGCGCATCATCTGGCTGAGCATCTTCGCGGCGTAGAGGCCCTCGACGATCGCCTCCCTGCGGTACCACATGTACCAGATGTTCCATTCATCGTAGGAGATGCCCACGTTCCAGGGAAGGCGCGAGCGGAAGTTCGTTAGCGCAGCCTCGGCACGTTCTACGCTCTTCGACACGAAGTCGAACAGCTTCGCCGTGCTCTCGGGCGTAGTGTAGTCGAACATGCAGCCATCCCACGCGTCATAGCGGTGGTAGGAGATCACCGGCGCGACGGCGTTGAGCGCCAGTGCGCTGTTCTCGAGCCAGTCGTCGCCGCCGCCCGGATACGGGCCCGACGCCGTGATCTCGAGCGTGGGATCGACCTTGAGCATCGCCTCGGCGTGCGGACGCACCATGTCCGTATAGCCCTTCGCGCCCTTGGGGCCCTCCATGTGCCCGTAGCCCATCTCGTTGCCGAGCGACCACAGCTTCACGCGGCCCTTGCACGCCTTCACCCAGTCGGCGGAATCCTGCGGACTCTCCCACGCCGCGTTGAGCGTGAAGAACGGACGCGCGCCGATCCGCTCGCAGAGCGCGAGGATGTCCTCCATGCCGATGTCGTTCTGGTCGTAGCCGAGACCATGCGGCTGGGACTCGATCTCCGTGTAGCTCTGGAGCGGCGCGCGCTCGTCGGGATCGGGGATAAGCCCGTCGCGCCAGCGGTACTCGCCCGCGAAGTTGCCGCCCGGCCAGCGGACGATGGACGTGCCGATTTCGCGCAGGTTCTCGATCACGTCCGCGCGCATCCCGCGGAAGTTGTCCGCAGGCATCACCGAGACCGCGCCGACGACTGCATACTTCCTCCCCTTCACGCCGATGGAGATTTCCGCCGTGACGTCCCTCTCCACCGTAAAGTCGAACGCGATGCGCTTCCAGTCGCTGCGGCTCTTAGCGTTCACCGTGAACGTGCGCTCGGCAAGAACCACCTTGCCAAACTTGACGCGCAGTACGATCGGCGTATCGACGGGTTGGAGCGTGCTCACCACCGCACTGAAGTTGTGCGCGACACCGCCACGGAGTCCGATTCCTCCCTGGCGGATGCCCGCCTCGCCTTTTTCGTCGAGGCATCCTATCACCTGCGATCCGCGTTCGTTCCCACGCGGCATCCGGCTACGCGCCGCGTGGCGCGTCACGCTCAGACCCTGCGCCTGATGGTAGAACGCCTTCTGGGAGCCGCACGGTTCCCACAGCATAGCGACGCCGAGGCGCGACGGTTTGCCGGCGAACTTGCGGTTCCGCACGAGCTGCGCAGAAAGTCCGCTCTGGAGCGCCGAGCGCGTATGTTCGATGTTCTGTCCAAAGATGAACGCGGGGATCGGTTTCAAGGCGCGTTCAGCCGAAACCGACACCTTCGCGGGCAAAGCGTCCGGCCCGGCCTTGACGTTCGCGGCGAGCTGATCGTCAGTTAGCGCTCCCTTCCAGATGCGCACCTCGTCGTAGTCCGCACCCGCGTCGCCGTCAACGGCATACTGCGAGCCGCCGAGGAGGAATCGCGGATTGACAAGGGACGCCAGCGTCCAGCCGCTGTACACCTGCCGATGCTCGCGCTCGATCGCGCCGGTCTTCGCGTTGCGGCGCATCGCGCGCATCGTCGTGGAACCGTTCCCGTTGTTCACGAGCGTAACGGAGATGTGGCACGGCGTGTCCTTCTTGTACGGACACAGCATGTTGAGGGCCGAACGCTTCATTCCGTCGCAGCACATCTCGATGCTGTCCGTATCTGGCTTATCGAATTCGCTCCACGCCATCGTGAAGTAGTTCTTGCTGTCCGAGCCGTAGTCGAAGATGCGCGCCCACCTGTGGAGCGACCGGAGCGTCGCCCATATCTCAATCGTGACGTCGGAGCCGTCGGCGGGCATGATGTTCGTTCCGAGATCGAGATGCCCAGCTTCGTGGTTGCCGCCGGACAGAACAAGCGCCGTCGCGGAAAGGTTCGCCTTTCCAACGCTCTTCGCCTCCACGCCAGTCACGGAATCCTTCACGTTCCCCATGAAACTCCATCTGTGCGCGAGCACATCGGACGTTGTTCTCTCCGCCGCGCCAAACGACGTAATCGCGACAAGCGCGGCACACGCCGCACCAAACTTTTTCAGCATTTCCTTTTTCATCATCGGACCTTCCTTATTTGGACACGAAAAATTATACCAAAAAGAACAGCTCCCGCGCAAGCGGCAAGCAAAGTGACGATGGCGTCAATTGAAATCAGCGGCGCGTAGCGCGGCGCACGATTACGTGCGCAGAGGGCAGTGCAAAGGCAAGCGCAAACAAGACAGCTCCGACCGCGCCCTCCAGCACCACGCGAACTGGCAACACGAAATAATGTGGCAACCCCGGCCACATCGCTCCAGTGCTGAAGGAGAAAAGCCACCCAACAAGCGCACCAACCGGAAGGCCAAACACCATTCCCCAAACAGCCGTACGCAGCGCACCACCCGCAAGACGCGCCGTGAGCTGTCCTCGCGTTGCGCCCACTGCACGCAACACGGCGAATTCACGCCGCGCAGCGTCGGCGTCCGCCACCAGCATAGCTATGAAGCCGATTGCGAGAATGGCGAGGAACACGAACGGCACACGCGCCGCTTGTCCAATCAAGTCAGACCCGTGCGCGAGCGTTCCGTCCGCAATCTCGTCGCGTGCGTGGAGGCGCACCGTCGAGGCGTTGTCGGGTTTCGAGGGATCGAGTTCCAATGCGTGCGCAATGGCGCGTTCCACTTCGCGTCCAGCTGGGAACACGCCCTTCTCCTTCAGGAAGCCCGCTTCGTATTCAACCCAGAGATGCGTCATCTTCACGTGCGGCGCCGGACGCGCGTCAAGCGACTCCAGCGTATCGAACGAAACGAACACCGGCCCATCAGTCATTACCGGCGCACGATTCATCCCGCGCACAAGACCACGACTCGTCACCATGTGCCAATTGAGGTCAACCACGCCGACTACGGGCAACTCGACGGGCGTCTTCGGTCCGCGTCCTCCGATGGATACGCGCAACTTGTCGCCGACGTGCAAGTTGCGGGCGCGAGACATCATCTCCGTAATCACGCAGGCGTCCGTGCGGAACACCGCGTTCGTGGCCCCATCCCACGTTCCTTCGAGGAACTTGAACTGCGGCAACCACTCCGCCGCAAGGAACAACGCGTTGCGGCAAGGACGCGGACCGAACCCGCCCCGTGGCGACTTCGCCCCATCGCGTCCGCCCCCCGGCATCTTCATCGGCTCCTCGGGATCGAAGTTGAGTTGCAACGGCATCAGCTCCGAAATGCGTTTCACGCCGGGAATCTTGCGCAGCTTCTCGATGTCGAACGAACTCACGCCTGCCGGAAGGATGGACACGATTGCGTCCGGCCACTCCTGCGACGGCACGAACGCCCGCATGAGCGACGCACCCCACACCTCCACGGCCACGAACGCACCGAACCCGCACGCAAAGGCAATCGCCATGCCGCGACGGCGGCGGTGCGGACGCATATCCTGCGCGTCGAGCGGACGCACGGCCAAAGCAGGACGCAGCGCAAACAGCACCGCCACGAACGCAACCGCAAGAGCAATCACGCCCGCAACGCCCATCACGCGCCACGCGAACGTTGCCCCGACAGGAAACGCCACGGGATCTGCCGACACGAAAAGCGCAAGAGAGCCGATGCCTCCAAGACATCCCAAAAGCCAGCCAACGCCCGTTGCGAAAAACGATTCCGTCGCCACAAGCGCCACCACGCCTCCACGCGTGAGGCCAACGGTGCGCAACGTGGCCAACACGCGCCGATTGGACTCCACCGCAAGAAGCAATGAGTTTACGAGCAGACACAGCGCGGTGAGAATCGCCGCCGCGAAAAGGAGCGGACGCGCATAGTCCATGCGCCTTGCCTCGTCTCCGGTAAAGGCGCGCACTACGGTTTCGCTATCCGCCGTGAGCAAATCAGACGGAGCAGAATCCGGCACGGACTTCCAGAACGCAACAGTTCCGTGCATTTCGTCCTTCAGCACCGAGAACGCGGCCTTGTTCACGAAAACGTTTGGCCACCCCATCGGCAGTTTCGCGTTGTTGAGATAACCTACCACCGTCGCCGTCATCGTTCCGTTCATGCCGACGAACTTGATCTGACTGCCCAATGGCGGTGCCTTGCCGCATCCGAAGCGCACAAGCGTGTTGCGCGTGCAAACCATCTCAAGGCCGGAAGCGGAAGGATTGACCCAGCGTCCTTCAGACAGCTTTGTGCATCCGTAAGGATTCTCGGCAGGGGCGAGGGCGAGCACCGCGCGCATCGGCGGGCCCTGCAAGACCCGTCCGCCGGGACGATAGTCAATCGTCATCGACACCGCGTCAAGCGAAAGGTCTGGACGCATATCGCGTCCCATGCGCTCAAAACGCCATGCAACCCACGGCGCCGCCGCGCGTTTCGCGAGCGCGGGTGCCTGTGCGGCATTCGTCGCAGTGAGTGAAAACGTGAATACAACCGCGCCGACGGCGGTGGCAATGCCGAGAACTGCGCACAGGAAACGCACCTTGCCGCGTTTCAGCCCTCGGAGCATCAGGCTGAAAATCATTTGTAGGTCTCCAAATAGAGGCGGGAGATTTCTGCGGGATCGTGTCCGGGCGTATCGTGTGAAGCGGCAATCTTGCCGTTCTTCAGGAAGTGTACACGGTCGGCGGCTGCGGCCACAACGGGATCGTGCGTGACCAGAAGGATTGCACTGCGTTCCTCCGCATGAATGGTACGCAACAGTTCGCAAAGTGACTTCGCGGCGGCAACGTCAAGGTTGCCAGTGGGCTCGTCGGCGAGGACCACGTCGGGTTCGGCGTAGAGGGCGCGTGCAATGGCCACGCGCTGACGCTCGCCGCCGGAAAGTTCATCAGGCAGACGCTGCTCCTTGCCATCCAAACCAAGTTTCGCGATAAGCGCCGCGAGACGTGTCGCGTCAGTGCGCCCATGATCGAGGCGCACTGGCAATTCAATGTTAGCGGCAACGTCGAGCGTTTCGACGAGGTTGAAGGACTGAAACACCACGCCCACGTGGCGGCGGCGGAACTTCGCCGCCGCGCCGTCGCCGAGCGCTGTCACGTCCGTACCGCCGATTTCAACCGTACCTGCGTCCGCCGCCAGAAGCCCCGCCGCAACATGCAGGAACGTGGACTTTCCGCTGCCAGACGGCCCCATCAACACCTCGAATGCGCCCGGGGCGAGCGTCAAGTCGAAGCCATCCAAGACCTTCGTCTTCAAGTCGCCCTTGCCGTATGCCCTACAGAGGCCAGTAGCCTTCAATGCGTCCATTCCATTCTTCCTTTTAAGTTCCTTTTGGTTAAGTTCCTTTTGGAAGTTAAACGCCCGTCCCGTCAAAAACGTTCGCTTTTCACCAAAAAATCTCCCCTTCCATAACGGCTGAAATTATGATATACTTTCTCTAACCCTTTAGGAGAAATAGATGACGCTCGAAGAACAGGTTAAGGCGATGCTTGAGGCGCTCCGTCCAATGTTGCAGGCGGATGGCGGCGACCTTGAGTTCGTCAAGATGGAAGGAAAGACGGTCACGCTCAAGCTCGTCGGCCATTGCGGATCGTGTCCGTATGCCATGATGACGCTCAAGAGCGGTATCGAGCAGAAGCTGCGCGAACTTGATCCGGAACTCGTCGTGGAGCGCGCCGAATGAAAACTGTGAACGTATCGCTCGTAGGCGTGGGCGGCCAGGGAATCCTCCTCACGGCGAATCTGCTGGCGGACGCGGCCGCGCTGAGCGGCCTTGACGTAAAGAAGAGCGAAATCCACGGCATGGCCCAGCGCGGCGGCAGCGTGATTTCGTCCGTGCGTTTCGGCGACGAGGTACACAGCCCCATCATTCCAGAGGGGCAGAGCGACGTGCTCGTGGCGTTCGACCGACTTGAGGGCCTGCGGTGGCAGGGGTTCCTCGCCAAGGGCGGCAAGGTGCTGATGAACAACGTGGACCTCGTGCCCGTCACTGTGTCGAGCGGACTCCAGCAGCCGGTCACTGACTTTGAGACACGCCTCGCGAAGGCGTTTCCCGACGTTATCATGATCGACGCCGCAAAGATTGCGGACGAAGTTGGCAACGCGCGCACGATGAACATGGTGATCGCGGGTGCGCTCTCAGCGCTCGTGCCGTTTGAAGAATCTAAGTGGATCGAGGCCATGGAGCAGATGCTCACGGGTCCGAAGGCAAAGCTTTTACCAGTCAACAAAGAGGCGTTCGCTCGCGGACGAAAGGTGGTAATGGGATGAAGTTCTGGAATCAGGAGATTGAAACGATGAGCAGGAACGCCCTTGAGGCGAACCAGCTCAAGGGTCTGCAAAAAACGCTCCGTCGCGTCTGGGGATGCGAATGGTGGCGCAATCTGCTGCAGAAGCGTGGCATGTCAGGTCCGGAGGACGTAAAGAGCCTCGATGACCTGCGCAATCTCCCCTTCCTGACCAAGGAAGACTTCCGCGAGGCGTATCCGCTCAAGATGTCCACGGTGGACCGCCGCGAACTCCTCGAGTTCCACATGTCGAGCGGCTCCACGGGCACGCCCGTGGTGATGGCCTACACGAAGAACGACCTCAACCAGTGGGCGGACACGATGGCGCGTTGCTTCACGATGGCCGGCCTCGAGGCGGGCGATGCCTTCCAGATCATGCCCACGTTCGGCCTCTTCAACGGCGGCTTTGGCTGCTACCACGGATGCCGCAAGGCGGGCCTCTTCTGCGTGCCCGCATCGAGCGGCAACACGGAACGCCAGATCAAGCTCATGCGCGACTTCCGCGTGAAGGGCTTCTGCTCCGTCGTGAGCTACGTGCCGCGCATCATCGAGAAGCTCGACGCCTCCAACGACCCCGACATCCCGTCGTTGCGCGTGGGCGTGTTCGGCAGCGAGACATTCTCCGACGAGATGCGCAAGAAGATCGAGAACCGCCTCCACATCGAGTGCTTCGACATCTATGGCATGACGGAGACGGGCGGCATCGGCACAACCGGACAGGACTGCTCCGCGCACGCGGGCATCCACGTGTGGGACGACTACTACATCACCGAAGTCATCGACCCCGCGACGGGCAAGAACGTGCCCGACGGCGAATACGGCGAAGTGGTGTTCACGTCGCTCGCCCGCGAGGCGATGCCGATTATCCGCTACCGCACGCACGACATCAGCCGCATCCTCTCGCGCGAGAAGTGCGCGTGCGGACGCACGCACATCCGCATCGACCGCATCACCGGCCGCACGGACGACATGCTGATCGTCAAGGGCGTCAATTTCTATCCGCGTCAGGTCGAACAGGCGCTCATGGAGATTCCGGGCGTGAAGGACGAGTTCCAGATCATCCTCGAGGAGCACAACGGCATGACGGACGTGACGATCAACGTCGAGGCCGAACCTGGCGTGACCGGTCACACGGTGGCCAAACACCTCCGCGAACGCCTCGGTTTCCTCCCCAAGGGCGACGTCTTCCCCGTCGGCGCCCTGCCCCGCAGTGAAGGCAAGGCCAAGCGCGTCATCCGAAAGAAACTTGATTGATCTATTTTTCCGGGCGGTTAGCTCAGTTGGTTAGAGCGAGTGCTTTACACGCATTAGGTCGGGGGTCCGAATCCCTCACCGCCCACCAAGACAAAACGAAAGGGAGAAGAGGTGACTCTTCTCCCTTGTCGTTTGCAGAGGGCTGAATCGCCCCACGCTGCGCAGGAATGATTACACGATCTTGCGGCCGCGGACGCCGGCGGCGGTCGCCGCGTTGGCCTTGGCCTTCTCGTGCGGACGGAGCGAGCGCACAGCAGCGCCTGCCTGCCACATCTCGCCATCGTGCATTTCCTGCAACTTGGCGGCCATGAACTCCTTGTAGTCGGGACGGCCAGTATCGCGGATCACTTCCTTCGCCTCCTTCATCGTCTTCACGCTCGCGTAGAGCTTCTTGAAGACGGGCTCGACGGCCTTGCGGAAGATCGGACGCCACTTGAGCGCACCGTGCTGGGCCGTCTGAGAGCAGTTGGAGTACATCCAGTCCATTCCATTCTCGTCCACAAGACGAATGAGCGACTGCGTGAGCTCCTCGCACGTCTCGTTGAACGCCTCGCTCGGGCTGTGGCCGTTAGCGCGGAGGGTGTAGAACTGAGCCTCCATCACGCCACAGAGAGCGCCCATGAGGATGCCGCGCTCGCCCACGAGGTCGCTCGTGACCTCGCGCTCGAACGTGGTGGGGAAGAGGTAACCGGAACCGACAGCAATGCCGATCGCAATCGTGAGCTCGCGCGTCTTCGCCTCGTCCGCGCCGTTCGGCTCGTAGGCGTAGGAGCTGTTGATGCCCGCGCCGGAGAGGAAGTTGCGGCGCACGGACGTGCCCGAGCCCTTCGGGGCCACCATGACGAGCATGACACCCTTCTGCGGCTTGATGCCCGTGAGCTTGTTGTAAACGTAGCCGAAACCGTGAGAGAAGTAGAGTGCCTTGCCGGGCGTTACGTACTTCTCAATCGCCTTCCAGATGACGGGCTGCGAAGCGTCGGACGTGAGCATCATGATCACGTCGCCCTTCGCGGCGGCCTCTTCAATGGAGAACAGCGTCTTGCCCGGCACCCAGCCGTCCTTGATCGCGCGCTTCCAGCTTGAATTGGCCTTGGTCGATTTGCGCTGGCCAACAATCACGTTGATGCCGTTGTCGCGCATGTTGAGCGCCTGGCCAGGACCCTGGATGCCGTATCCAAGCACCGCAATCGTCTTGCCCTTGAGGACCTTCTGCGCCTTCTTGAGCGGAAACTCCTTCCGCGTCACGATTTTCTCGGCAACGCTGCCAAATTTGATATCCATCTTTTTTCTCCTTCATCTTCCCGCGATTACGGGAAACAGGCATAGTATAGCACAATACAGACGCAATGTATATTGGAAAAAATCCCTTATGCAATGCATTCCGGGGTTGACGTCTCGCGGCCATGGCCGAAGAGTGCGAAATCGCCGCGCAGAGGATCGCCGGGAAACACCTCGGACATGACCGCCGTCAGCTTGCGGGCTGTCGCCATCGAAGCCGCTTCATTCGCAAGCAGGCCAAGCTTCCTTGCCTCGGCCACAACATGCGCATCTAGCGGCATGATTAGCGTGTCGCAGGCGATGAAATCCGCCCACAACCCAACATCCACTGCAGCCCCGCGCCGCACCATCCACCGCAAAAACATGCACAGCCGCTTGCAGGCGGACGTGGCGCTTTCTGGCACGAGATAACGTGCGCCCGAACCTTTGAATGCAACGCATATCGCTTTCACCGCACCCAAGCCGGTGCCGTCGCCGTGCGTCTTAACGTACCCTCCCAGCGTTCCGTAAGATTGCATGACCTGCCGGTACGTACACAGGAACGCTCGGAGGTTCGCGTAAGTGATGAAACGGTAGAACGTCCGTTTCTCGTCATCCGGGATCTCTCGCGCAAACGCGCCGGAACGAATCCAGTCATCCATATCGCCTTTTGCAAAAGCGACCAGGGATTCGATTTTCGGCATGAACTGCTTTATCGAGCCGAAACTAAGGCACGACGCCACGAAAGCCGTCGCCTCGCGGTTTGCGTCGCCCTTCGCCGCAAGCATCACTTCAGAAGGATCTGGACTGGGGAACGTCCGCTCGTACTTGCAGGCATATCGCCTCAACAGCTCTTTCGTATCAGAACGCAACATCACGGCCGTGTAGCATGGGGCGGCCTTACGCCGTCAATTCGCTTCACTGTATGTACCACCGTCGTACACAACATCCACGCCCGAACACAACCACTTTGTAAGCTCCTTGATGTTACCCTGGTTTTGGGGCATCACGATTTTCTCCACGTGACCATCGGCAAAGGCCACATGCCCGCAATAACGTCCCTTTGAAAGAGGATGGTTGAAACCAATGTTTTCCTTGTCGTGTTCGAGAATGGCATCGGTCTTGAAATCTGCGCCGTTCACCAACGGTTCCAAGTTGACTTTGTGCTTCTTATCCTTAAGTTCAAGGCCCTGAACCTCGGCGAACATCAGCACCTTGTCCGGGGGCCGACCTATGACCGTAGAGCTTTTTACCGACTGCCCGTTGAAACCATGTACTCCCTTCCCGTCGGAGTCGAATCCGAACTTCCCATTCATCACAAAGCTCCATGAAGGAGGATACTTGTGCGCTTTCTCAAATGCCGACGTGTGAACAGGACACCGGTAAACATCGAAGGATTGACCTGTGTAAGCCCAGATAGCACCGTGTTTTACGGCAAATAACGGATTGTTGTGGTCATCTGGTTTTTCATAGTTCGGCTTCTCGGTAAAATGCGCAACATTGCCATAGGCCTCTTTGCCCGGGCGTTTTTTCCCCTCCCAGTTTTTATCGAGGTTAGCTGGACTGCCCATATTTGAAATCCACGGACGACGTGGCTTGTATTTTGGCACAGGATCACCGAGGGCAAATCCAATATAGCGGAAGAAACCGGCTGAAGGATAATACCCATACTCAATATCGCGACTTGCGTATATAAGCGTGGCCTCGGCTATGTTACGCATATTCGCCATGCACTTCGCGGCCATCGCGGAATCGCTCGTTCCACGGATCATCGGCAATGCGGCGGCAATCAAAACGCCAACGATGGCGATCACCACCAGCAACTCAATGAGCGTAAAGCCCAGCCTACACCCAAACGATTTAATATGATTCATCTTTTGCCTCGCTTTCAACAAAGTCCCTTGCTGCGCAGCGCCTCCATGAGCCGCGCCTGGAAGAGGGCCGCATCCTCCGGTGCCGGACGATAGCCCTGCGGCAGGTCGCCGCCAAGCCCAAGGCGGCCCATCTGGTCAAGATACCACTTGCCCTTCACGCCGTCGCTGAACACCACATCGCCAGATGCCATAGTGCCAGGAATCATGATGGCGTCAACGGTGACTGACACATTGGCTGCCTGAGGCCCACCCTCACTAGCCTCGCTAGATTCACTAGCCTCACCAGAATCAGCAATCTCGCTAGAATCACTAGCCTCGCTAGAACTGCTAGGCTCGCCAGATTCGGCAGCGGTCTCTGATTCTTCCGGCTCCGGCTGCGGCAGATCTGCCACGATCATGCGCAAATCAAAATACGTCACATGCACGCCAAACTCCGAGGTCAGGCGCTTCTGGATTTCGTCAAGCGACGCCCCGCCAGCAAACCAGGCGGCGACGGCTTTCAAGTGCTCTTCGTTAAGTTTCATGGTTAGTCAAATTGCCTGTAAAAGAGAATGCGCATCTTGTGCGGGCGGCGATCTTCCCGATATGTTTGATTATCTTGCTCATAGACATCGCCCGCCAGAGATGGGAATTCGGTAGGACTGGAATTGTTAAAGGTCGGCAAGGGGTCTCGCCAGACAAGCGCCACAGCGCGTCCACCCTGCTGCGGCGGAGTTCCCTCGCCTGCGGCGCCGAGGGCCGTCGCCTCCGCACGCACGAAGATGAGGAAAAGCTGCTGCCTGTTCGCAAAGCAGTCGCGCCAGTAGCTGTGGAGGAACATACGGTCAACGTCGTGCAACTTGTCTTCGAGCGTCGTACCGAAGAACGGATCAGCGTTTTCACTCGCGTAGGCGGCCTTGTCAGGATCAAAATTGACTTTCACATTGAAAGAATCATTCTCCTTCCCACGCACATGGCAATTGAGGCCAGAATAAGCGTTACGCTTTTTATACCAGTCACTGTAGTTGCCGAGGTTGCCATTGCTGTCTGAATTGTAATAATCCGCAAGATCTTGGTAAACCTCCCCAACATTCTTGTTAAACCTGCCACCCCAGTCGAGTGCGTCAAACATGTCCTCCCATGCCTTTTGATATACGTATAGCGTTTTCGCGTTGATATTGCCTTCGGGAATCTTTATCATTCTGGACAAATCCTCAAAGCGGTGGCGCAGGAACGTGGCGACTTTGTTAAGGTCATCTGCATTCAACGCAGGTGTACCGCCAGCGCCGAACATAAGTTCGTTGTTGTCGCTGAATGCAAGCTTAGTCTCTCTTAATTTTTTTGTCTTCCAATCATAGTTTTCACCAGCTGCCCAGTAGTTAAGCGGCGGATTCGCCAAAGCGGCGAGCATCACCTCGTTGTTCCGCGTGTACGGGTTCACGTAGAAGCCAAGTTCCCCGTTGACGAAACCACGGCGGTAGAGGTTTGCACCAAACTCGAAGCCGTTGGGATTCGTCCGGTAGTTCCGGTAGGACTTCCACGCGGAAAGTGCGCACGGGCTATCCATAATTAGGCTTTCCATCTGAGCTCTGTCAGGATTGACTTCATTTTTAATTACACGTTCCTTGCCATTGTAAAGAGAACCAAGAGTGGCACTACTGCCATTGGGATCACCTAAAACGGTCTTTGGAATGCTGCCTTCCGACATGTTGGAAAGATGAGGCAGAAACGCCAGCTCACCTACGGACTGGAGATAGCCTAGATTCGACACGAACAAGAACGGATCGGTTGCGCGATCACCACGCTCATAACCGTCGCCGAACTCATATTTCACCAACTTGTTGAGAATGGAGTCTTGGTCAGACACGTTCATGTTTTTGCCAAAAACAGCATCGCACCATTCTTGCCCCGTGGGGGTATCGTCGGACGAGTCGAACCACCAGTTCTCCGGTGCCCAGTTGAAGCGCGGATCAACAGCATAACACGATTTGACGCGCCACGTATTGCCTGCAAGAGGACTCCCCGTCTGCGCATCGTTGTAAGTAAAGGGCTTTTCACCCGGAAAACGCATGATGGGCATGGAGTCGCTACGGTCTGTCTGTGCATTGTGTCCAAGCACCCGGCCCGTGTCACCGGCATTGTCGGCGAACACCTGATTGTTGATTTTATTGTATGTCTGGTCGTCTTCAAATGTGGCGGGCACCAGATCGACGGTATCGCCCTTGTCGTTCTTCACGCGCGCCCAGGCCACGAGGTACGGGTAGATTTTATACTTGTTGGAGATCTCATCAAATTTCGCCTTTTCCATCTCGCCCTCTGGAATGGAAAGCAATTCCCCATTCTCCCCAAATGGGCGAAGGACAATCTCGTAGAATGGCTCTTTTCGCGCTGGATCTATATCCTCACCGGTGATATTCCCCTGCGAATCCTTCGTGATCTTGTAGTATTGAATTTTACGGATAATTGTCACGCCCTCTTTGGGAAGCTGCGCCCCCACGTCCTTGAAAGTCAGAACCTGGTCGTGCCAGCAGTTTTGCTCACTCGCCATGTACCGAGGGGGAGTCCAGCTTTGCGGCGTCTCCGACGGCAATGTAATGAAGAGTGCATTCTGATTCTTGCCGTCCAATGAGAACGGCGTGCCTTTATCATCATTATTCCAATCTTCCCTAGTGGGGCGACAAGCCTTCGCAAGACCGTTGTTCCGCAAGAATACGGTCGGCTCGGACTCTGACTCCGTACCCACGAAGACTAGGCGGGCAAACGCCTCCGTCGTAAATGCACCGGGGGTATCGCCGCCGCTGAAGGGATAGACGACCGTGGAACGCATCCCCATGCCTCCCAGCGTAATCTTGATGTTGATCTTGGTAACCTTCCTCTTGAAATTCGCACTGTCATTGGGATCTGGCTCATCTTCAGGTGGCTGACTGCTGTCGAACTCCACCGTCAAATTGCCGCCCAAAGGCAAAGGTGCGAGGGCTGTCAACATGGGCACACGTTCCACGCACGGGATGGCAAGCGAAAGGGGTACGTCGTTTTCGTCAAGGTAGTCAAACAGTGAAAAGCGATCCAAAGCGCACAAGGCATGGCGCTCTTCAATAATCGGTTTCCAGAACAAATCTTCATTGCTATCCAAGAAAACGTTGTCAAGGTTCGCTTTCTCGTTCTGCATCAACGCACTCGGAAATGGCCAGTTATCTTCCTGCGAGATGTCCAACGGCGTGTCAATGGCTTTGCCACATCTTACTAGATCGTTGCTAGGGAACCAGGAGTCCGTCACGAACGGCTGACGCGCAGCACTCTGGACGTAACCGTCATCACGGCTTTGGTATCGGTAAAACAGTCCCTTCTTGTTGTCGCCGTGTGCAAGATAGTAAAAGGGAGACCAGAGTGAATCGCCAACCGCATTCGGGCCTATTGAAAGATTGTAGTCCATGAGCGAGACAAGCGGAGCCTCCTTCCACTCCTCGCGATTTTCATGAACGGATTTGTCGAACTGTTTCGCACCATTGTTCAACGACGAGAAGTTGTCTCCATCGCGGAAAAGGTATGCGAAAGAAAAACGCGACGGCGGCGGCTTCTCGCCTGGATTCTCAGGGCGGGTGACGGCGGCGGACGTGCGCGGCGCATCGGCTGCCACCTTGTTGACGTCAAGCATGTCCGAGACGTTCACGGCGCAAAAGGCATAGCGACCGGCGTCGAAATTGAAATAATCCCATGCCGCTGCCCAGGACGAACGGTGGAGCAGGCGAACGTCGTTGGCTATCGCGGGTGGAAGGTAGCCGAGCGCCTCCATGTTAAGCACGGAGACGGTCTTTGAAGCAGGTGCGTAACGCGACTTCGAATCCGTACTGGACTGAAGCCCCTCGGGATCCGGAGGCATGAACACGCCGCCCTCCCACCAATCGTATGAACTGCCATTCGTGTCTCGGTAAACTGCCGACTGGTCCCCCGTGTTCCAAGCCCCGGGAAACACGTGCGAGCGAACGGCGTCGTCAACCCGGCTCATCGCCTGCGCAAGCGCGGCCTTCACCAGGTAGCGGTTTGCCACATTGCGACGGAGGGCGCTGGACGGCAAACGCTCCGTGCGCATCCACACCGCGAACGCAACCGCGCTCACCACCATGAACGACAGGAATCCAAGGACGATCAGCAGGGCGCTGCCTTTTTCAGAATGCCGTTTCATCAATTCTCCTCGTCCGCCGGAATGCGGTTGATGTTCGGGATTGCGAACGCCGCTTTAGCGTCGTTGTTCCCCGTTTTGTTTTCATGCGCAACTTTGCCGGAAATAATCCTGAACTTGTAGGGGCGTCCCCAAGGATCGAGAATCTTCCCGTCGTATATCGCGGCGTTGAATAGGACGGGCACGTTGCCCTGCTGCCCGTTGGGCATGGATTCCTTGCCAAGGATGAACGCGAGGTCGCCTTCCGTAGCGTCTTTCCAGGTATCGCCGGTCACCTTCGCCTCCAGCGGGGAGTCATCGCCGATTTTGCCGTAGTTCTCGTATGCTAGAATCGCATTCGTCATCTCTTGCGCCTCGGTGATCGCCTGCTGTATCTTCGCGCGTCTCTGTGCGGCGGATACGGACGAGGAAATCGCGCCGATCAGCACGAGGAGCATGCCGATCACCGTGATCAGCTCAATGAGGGTAAAGCCGCGTTTCAATCTGTCTGCCATCGGTGCTCTCCTCCTCACTTCGTATCCGGCCAAGTGCTGATGTCGTCAGTAGTTTTAATGGCGTCGGGGCCCTGCGACATCACTCCAACCGCATATGACGACACATTGCGGCCAATTCCAATGCGCCCCGGGGCAAGTTCCGCCCAAGGTTTTAATTTGTCCGATTGCTTCCATTTGCCGCTCTTGACATTGGAATCCAGCGTAAGCGAAGACCAGACATCGCCTACGATTTTGCTGGAAGACATCTTTTCGACGCCGCGCTTGCGCAACCCAGAGCCGTCTGTCTTCCACGGACTTACGATGCATCCCCACTCCTGCGGGTTCTGGGCATCGACGCGCGGAATTGCGTTGTCGGCGGCCAATCCCGCGCCGGACGTGCTCTTACGCACGTCGCCCATTTCCGCCACGCTCGCCTTGCCGGTACGCCAGGCGATGGACGACGAGTTGAACACCATCGTGAGTATGGTGACGAGCATCCCAAGCAGGATGGACGCCACTAGCACCTCTAGCAAAGTGAAGCCAGAACTTGAAGACCGCATTGTCATTGCACCTTCTCCTTTTGGTCTCCCTGGAAATGAACTTCAGTGTAGTACATCGGCGCACTCATAAGCGCACCTGGGCGACGCGACATCCTGAAGCTGATCGAAACGCGGGAGAAGTCATTCTGCGCCGTCCCATTGACAATCCGCTTTCCCCACTGCACCACAAGCCCCTGCGCGTACTTACTGTCAGGCGTCCATGACGGAACCTCCGTCGCATCGCTGCACGCCTCCGCAATGGCATCGAACACGGCCTTGGCGTGACCGTTTACGGAACCGACGCTTTCAACCGTAAAGCTTTCCCCCCTCTGCGTGAAATACGACATCCACGCATTTCCTATCCCGCCGTTGTTGGACTTGCCGACTGCATTTTCCGCGGCAGCCCTCCACTTTTCCCACGTGATGTTACGGGATGAAAGCGCGGCGGAAAGCTTACCAAGCACCTCTTCGGCCACAACTGCGGCTCGCACGTCTTCGTGAGCTGCCTCGCTTTCACGGAATCCAAGCGGATAGAGAGACGTCATGGTCAAAACGCCAACAGCCATGATAAGTATGGCAAGGTTGACCTCCATCAGCGTAAAGGCCGCGCGGGATCCGGCAAGATGTCTGAAGATCATTTTCATGCTCTGTCTCATTTGAACGTGTCCTTAAGCATATCCGCCGAAATCGTTCCCACCAGTCTTGCCGTGAAACCGCCGCTGCCACCAGTCGCTGGCCGCATAAGGCTGATCGGCACGTTCCCGGACATCGATGGTTCGCCGTCCTCCGGGTCGAACGTGACTGCGGCAATGGACGCGGAATCCAGCTTGTCGCCTTTAGGCGCATCGTTGCCGAAGATGTAGCCCTTGGGCAAGTCGATACGGGCGATCTCAATGCCGTATGGGTCGCCGGCCTTCCAATCCCCCACAGAACCTGAAACCGCCTCAAACCCATACATAACGTTGTTGTTTGGAGCATATTCCTTGCACCATTCCTCGATTTTCATTCCCCGCTGGATCATGCAGTCGTCCAAGGCATTCACCTGCGTCACGTAAGGGTTCACTAAAGTACTGCATTTGTCAAAACCTTTCGACTCGTCGCTTTTTCTCATGCTGAAAAATCTCATCCCCACCCTGTTTCCTCCACCGCCACCTGCATTTTTCCTTTTCACCGGATAAGACTTATCCCAATCCGCAAACTCGTCCACAAGCATGCCGAATGCACTTTGCGGATCCATGGTTATGCGCCCGGCCTGCTTGATGGCAATTGCAGTGCCCTGAAAAGCCGTGGCGGATCCCTTGACGATTTTCTGGTTGAAGAACAGCACCTTCGTGGGCACTCGGTCTATAAGGCAGGTCTGCTGCGCGACGCGCAACGTAGATACTGCGGACTGCAACGCCCCCCTATCCGCCATGCCGCGGTTTACGGCGCTGTATCCGGCAATGGAGACCGTCGCCAGCATTGCCATTAAACCAACTACTACAAGTAGTTCTACGAGCGTAAACGCCGACCTGCGGACATCTATGAATTTTGCATTCATCTTCACGCCTTACAACCCCACGCTCACCGAATCACTTGCGGCGACATAACTGATTTTAAACCTCTTTGCCTTGCCTGAATCCGATATTGGATAGACGATTGTAAAACTCTTCACGTCTTTCATTTTGAGTTCCGTAAGAGCCGTACGGTAATCTATCCCGGTGGTTTTCCCGTCCGGAGATCCTGCATTCATAACCATCAGCCCCGTGGGGTCCAAGACCGGGTTTGCGCCTCCCGTGCCAGACGACTGCTCCAACAGTTCCTGGACGACCTTGTCGTATTCGCCGGAGCTCAGAACATGATTCTTGCCCTCCTTCGCATAATCCTCTATGACGCCAGGCCATTCATCGTGTTGGCGGTGGTAAACGGCAAGCCCGCCCTCTAGAATCGTCTTCATAACACTGGCTCGGCGCTCACGCGCACTGCGCATGGAGGCCGTTGCGGCGGTTGTGACGATTCCCAGCAGGACGCCGATGACCGTAATGACCATCAGCAGCTCGACAATCGTGAAACCATTTTTCCTTTTCATTTTCTGTCCTCCTGTGCACGTTCCCAACTATAGACGTTGTCTTGGTTCGTCACGGTGCGCCCGCTCAATTTATCAGTTTTCTTCGCCGCCGTACTGCAGTCAGAAAGACCGCCATCCGCACCGGCGCACCACACAATCACCTTTGAACGCACTCTTTCGACAGGTGCCCCTTCTTCCTTTGAGACAAAACCGTCGTCATCTTGATCAACGGCGAAGTAGAGCCGGTGATCCTTCACCTTGCCGCCTGTCGAGACATCTGTCTCCAATCCGTTGGACTTATTGCGCATCAAGACCTCCTGCGCCCATGGATCGACAATGCCACAGCGATCCTTGCCGCGCAACTTGCCACCGCTGCAGTCCACGTTCAGAAGATGGTTTTGCGCCAATAGCTTTGCAACGTTTTCACCCATCACGTAGAAACCCTTTTCACCCTGTCCCTTGTCCTTATAGAGATCCGACGGCCATCCGTCGTTGTTCAGGTACATTTCCTCAAGGGCGGTGCGGGCGTTGGAAACGAGTTCCACCGCCTTGGCCCTGGCCGCAGTCTTGATTATGCGTCCGTAACTAAATATCACCGCCGAACTCAATACGGCTATGATGCCGACTACAATCAGCATCTCTATAAGGGTAAATCCCTGCTTCCTCTTATTCATGGGCTTCATACTCCTTTTCAGTTACTTGTTTCCCGACCTAATATCGTCCTTTATCCATCCGTTAACTTCATTCTCCCTGCCGGACGGTGCTTCCATCCACGGCGGAAAAGTTTTTCCATCTGGACCTGACGACCACAAAATGTAGCTCTGGTAAGGCGTAGGAGAATAGTAATAGAAATCGTTGCCCCAGCCATCGCGAACGGTAAAGACGTTTTGAAGGTATATTGCCTTGCCAGAATATCCATCTTTGCTGATTTTCGTCAATTTTTCTGGAGTGGTCTCGTTCAAATAGTAGTCGTCAATCCTATTGGACATGATCTGTACGCCAAAGAACACCCCTTGGTTAAGGCGCGATTCGCCAAACGTCACAATACCCTCAAGATTCGGCATCCACCGCGCACAAGCCGCCTGCGACGGCAGGTTTCTTATCTTGGCCGCCAATCTAGCGCCGTCAGACGTCAAATCCACACCAGTTTCATGAGAATTTTGAGGCCCAAGTCCAAGTGAATTCTGGATCTGTGCCCAACCTCCCTGTTCACTCAGCCGCGTACCATCCAAAAAGAACGGCAACCTGTTGTTGGTGGCCCACGGGCCATACGGATCGGAATAGCTGTCGTAGATTTCCCTTAGCCCGTCCATCATGATTTCATATCGCGGCAGCAGAAAGGACATCAATCCAAAAACAAAGATGCCATTTCTGTTGCACTTCCAGTCGTTTCGGTGTTCTTTGTCACCGGAACGCTGACCGCGGTTAAAACCACCATACTCTTTGATCAATTGCAACTCGCCTATTTCGGCATGTCCTGCCTCAGCCATGGCCTTGATCCAGTCGTTGACTGGCGACGAATCGTGCGGATTGAACGGGCAGGTGAGCGCGACCGGCTGCGCACGGCACGCCGCCTGAATCTGTTTCCAGCTAAAACTGTTGTTGTCGGAGACGTTGTCCTCTTCACCCGCTTGAACGCCGTTTTCGTTCACGCTCGTGTAGATGTTGCGGCTGCGGCCCTGAAGCGGCACTGGCGGATAGCTGCCGAAGGCCGCATAGTATCCGCCAATCGCGTTGGACAGCTTCTGCAACCGCGCAATGGTTATGGCACGTTTTGTGGACTCGCCGCCGGTGCCGGCGAGGCGGAACACGATGCCCATGAGCATGACGATAACCACCGTCACGATCAGGAGCTCGATGAGCGTAAAGCCTTTGCTGCCCTTCTTCATTCGCACCTCGTTATCCCATCGTGCTGCCGCCGGAGACGGAGGAGATGATCTTGATCATCGGTAGGAACATCGCGACGACGATCGTACCCACCACCACGGCTAGGAAGATGATCAGCGCCGGCTCTATGGCCGCCGTCATGCCGGCCACGGCGTTGTCCACCTCGTCGTCGTACGTGTTGGCGATGCGCGTAAGCATGTCCGGAAGCGCGCCCGTCTCCTCGCCCACCTGCACCATCGAGACCACCATCGGCGGGAACACGCCGGAATCGGCGAGCGGGTCGGTCATGGACTCGCCCTCCTTCACGGCGTCGTGGACCGTCTGGATAGCCTTGCGCACAACGCGGTTGGCGGTCGTATCGCGCACGATCACGAGGGCCTGGAGAATCGGCACGCCGGAGGAAAGGAGGGTTCCGAGCGTGCGCGAAAACTGCGCTATGGCGGTGCGCCTCACAAGCGTGCCGATGATCGGCACCGAGATTCGCAACTTATCAAAGAAGAAGGCGCCGCCCTTCGTCTTGCCCACCACCTTCATAAGCACGATGAACGCTGCCACGCCCACTGCGATCTGGAGGCCGTTGTTCTGCACGAACTCCGAGAGGTTCATCACGAACTGCGTGATGGCGGGGAGGGCCTGTCCGCCGAGGATGTCGTTGAACACCTGCTGGAACTTCGGGATCACCGTCACGAGCAGGAACGCCGTGATGCCGATTGCGGCCACAAGCACCACCGACGGGTAGATCATCGCGCCCTTCACCTTGTTCTTGATCTTCTGCGCCTTTTCCGCGAACTCGGCGAGACGGTTGAGCACGACTTCCAGAACGCCGCCGGCCTCGCCGGCCTTCACCATGTTGACGTAGAGGTTGTCGAATATCTTCGGGAAGGCCGTGAGCGATTCGGAGAACGTGGCACCACCGGCGATGCCCTCGGAGATGCCGTCGAGGCAATCCTTCATCGAAGGCGCCATCTTCTGCTTCTTCATCACCTCGATGCAGCGCATGAGCGGAAGCCCCGCGTTCACCAGCGTCGCGAGCTGGCGCGTGAACGTGGTGAGGTCCTTCGGCTTCACTCGCCCGCGCAGGAAGGCAGGCAGCTTGAGGTTGATCTGGGCGTTCATCATCCCGCCCTTCTTTGCGGCGGGCTTTGCCGCCTTCGCCGCGCCCCGCGCGGGCTTCGCCGCTGCGGGCACTGGTGCGGGTGCGCTCTTCACCTCTCCAAGCGCCGAAGGAAAGAGTCCCTGCGCGCGAATGGCCGCAATCGCGCCGTTGCGGTCGCCCGCCTCGATCGTTCCGCGCCGCTCCTGGCCTGCGCTGTCTTTTGCGATAAACTGGAATGTCGCCATTGATGTGCCTCGATTGTTTTTCCTGAACGCCCCTTATTATACTCCAATCTTACGTCGTTGGGCAAGAGGAAAATGGTTGTTTTTAACACTTGCCAAAACGGATGGTAAAATGGTATTCTAATGCGCGTCCGTTCAAGTGGCTTGTCCACAAACAACAAAAAGAAAGAGAAACTAAATGTACACAAGCAGAAGAGGTTTTATCAAGGGCGCGGCAGGATTGTCGGCGCTCGGCATGGCGGGATGTTGCTGCTGCGGCGGCAAAGTCGCGCGAGTCGTCCCCGCCAACGGCAAGATCCGCCTCGCGGCGGTCGGCGTGATGGGCAAGGGCTATTCCGACTGGATGCCCATGGTCAAGAGCGGCCTCGCGGAACTCGTCGCATGGTGCGACGCGGACGCGACGATGCGCGAGAAGGCCATCAACGCGAAGGACACGAAGAAGATTCCCGGCCTCGCCGAGAAGCTCGCGAAGATCCCGTTCTATACCGACTACCGCAAGATGCTCGACGAGCAGGCGAAGCTCCAGATCGACGCGATGACGATCTCGACGCCCGACCACATGCACGCCGCCGTGGCGATCCGCGCTATGAAGATGGGCATCCACGTGTATGTGCAGAAGCCCCTCGTGCGCACGCTGTGGGAACTCGACTACTTCAACAAGACCGCAAAGGAGTGCGGCGTCGTGACCCAGATGGGCAACCAGGGCTCGTCCGTCGATTCCATGCGCCGCTGCACCGAAGTGCTGCAGAGCGGCATCCTCGGCGACGTGAAGGAAGTCCACGTGTGGACGAACCGCCCCGTATGGCCGCAGGGCAAGAACGTAGCCGACTGGGTCAAGGGCCATCCGAAGGGCGACCCGATCCGCAATGGCCTCGACTGGAACGCATGGCTCGGCGTGGCCGCCGATCGTCCGTTCCTCGACAAGTATCCCGCCAACGCGGACGTGTACGACCCCTGGAAGCTCGGCAAAAACGTGTACCATACCTTCACGTGGCGCGGTTTCTTCGACTTCGGCTGCGGCGCGTTCGGCGACATGGCCTGCCACACGATGAACCTGCCCTTCCGCGGCCTCGAGCTCGGCGCCGTCTCCGACGCGATCTGCACAAAGATCGAGTCCGAGAACGACGTCGCCTACCCGCTCAAGTCCGTCGTGAAGCTCACCTACAAGGAGCGCGAGTCGAACGCCCGTCCCGGCGTGACGCTCCCGGCCGTGACGCTCTACTGGTATGACGGCAACATCAAGCCCGACGCCGCGCTCATGCCCAAGTGGGCCGCGACGCACGAGGGCAAGGTGCCCAACACCGGCTGCTACATCATCGGGTCCAAGGGCGCGGTGCTCATGCAGGACGACTACGGCGCGAAGTGCGCGATCGCCCTCAACGACGACAAGGAGTTCAAGGACATCTTCGCTCACGAGGCCGCCAAGCAGGTCGCACGCGTGATTCCGTTCCGCGCCGGCTCCTCCGCCGCCGCCGGCAAGGCGTCCGTGGAGATGAAGGGCTTCGGCACCGGACACTACATCGAGTTCCTCGACGCCATCCGCGGCGTTGGTCCTGTCTATGCGCAGACGCACTCGCGCTGCTTCTCGGACGTGGACTACTCCATCCCGCAGATGGAAGGCATCCTCGTTGGCTGCATCGCGCAGCGTCTGCCCAACCAGATGCTGAAGTGGTGCTCCAGCAAGCAGTCCTTCGACGTGGCGGCCGCGAACGCGTTCATCAAGCCCTACATCCGCAAGGGCTTCGAGTTCTAAGCGTTCTCCGTCCCATGACGGAAGTGCAAACGGCGCACGGGTTTCCCGCGCGCCGTTTTGTTTCACTCTTGAGGCAGTTGGGGCGTACCGAGCGGACCGTACACCCCTACGGCTCCACCACAACCTTGAAGAACCGCATGGTGGGGCGAGCCGTTTTCGGTAGGGCGCGATCACCGAGCGCGCCGCCGCGCATGAAATCTTACGTTCCTTACCCCGCCGATCATTCTACGACCAGTCAGCGCAGATGTATGGACAACCTGCCCTTCCGGTCGCCGTACACCCCGCGCAAGGCGTTCACCGCGCCAAGCCCCGCGAACGACACCTTTTCCACGGGCGATCCGTCGCCGTTGGCGAAGGCGAACACCGACCCCGTGCTGCCGCACAGCGGACAGTGCACGCCGTCCACCGTCACGGCTGCGGTGTAGGTTCGGTTCGTGCAGTCGAGCAAAAACGAAAACGTGTAGTCGCGCTCCGTCTCGCATGAGGCTCCCGACACGTCGATCCACGTCCGCTTGCCGGCGACGCTCGTGTAGAGCTGGAGCCTTCCGCCGCTCCCGAGACGGACCGCCGCCTTGGCGTCGCCCAGGTAGTCCGCGTCCGTCCACTCCTCGCCGAAGCGCATCGTCGCCGTAAGGCGCACGTAGCGTCCGCCGGACGCCACGTCAGGCGCGTAGGCGTTCGCCCCCTCGACCGCAACTGCGCCTTCGGCGTATTCGGCCGGACGCATCCATTGTCCCGTCAGCCCCTGCGCGGACTCGTCCTCGCGGAACCACTCCATGGACATACCGGAGCGCGCATGGGCGAACGGATTCCGCACGGCGTCCACGGCGCACCGCTGGAGCGTTTCGGCGTTGGCGTCCGTCACCGGCTGCGCAAGATTGGGCAGGCGCAGTGGATTGCCCAATACGCTCACGCCGTACTTCGGCGCGATGAAGTGCTCGAAGAGCGCACACGCCGCCGTGTAGCGTCCCGCACCGGGAGAGAGATGGTACTTGTCGCACGTGAACTCGTTCATGGCGGAGGTGTTCAGCGGCGACGCGCGCAGGTTCATGATCGCGGCGCCGGTCGGCACGATGTTCGTGATACCGGTATCCGCCATGAGCCGGCGCGTGGCCCGGACGTAATCCTCCCACATCTTTTGCGAGCTGTTGCCGTAGAAGCTCAGGCGGTACGTGAGCGTCGCGTTCGATCCGTCCTCTGCCAGCTTCGAGATCGGCCAGAAGAGATTCCAGCAGATTGTCGGCTCGCGTCCGTGCAGCTCGCGCGAACGGCTGCGCACGTAGGCGACGAGGTCGTTCAGGTACGGCTGCGCCGTCTCGTAGCGCCCCTCGTTCTCGAGGCTGTTCTGGAAGATCACAAAGTCCCAGGCCCGTGCGTCGATCGCCTGTTTCACGGTGCAGGAGACAGTCTGCCACGTGGTCGAGCCGGGGGCGCACTCGGAATAGGAATCGCCGTCCGTCGTGTCGGCCGCGAAGAAGTTGTAGCGTTCCTCCAGCGAACAGTTTGCCTTCACGAAGCGGGCGACGCGCACGGTCTTGATTCCGACGGCGTCGAGGAGCGCGGGCAGATGCTCGGTGGAGTCCTGCCCGTAACTGTGCCCGAAGAGGAGGATGCTCGTCTCCGCGTCGGCCGCGTGGAGCGAGAGACAGCAAGCGTACAACAGCAAGGTGCCGAGGCTCTTTCCCATGTTATGGCATTTGCTCATTTCATCTTCCTACAAACTAACCACCAACTACCAATCACCAACCCCTCACTTAATGATCAGCATGAAGCCTCGGGGGCGGAGGACGAGGCAGCCGTCCTGCACCGCGAGCGAGGCGTTTCCGGGAAGGCCGGTCTTGTCGAGCGCGAAGTTCGCCTTCGTCACGCCCTCGGGCAGGTTCGCGAGAAGCGTATTGGCGCCGCCGCCGGTGCGTCCCGTCACCTTCACCGTCACGCATCCGCTTTCCGGCGGCGTGAAGCCATTGAGCGTCACCGCCGCCACGTCTTCGCCGAGACGCGAGACGTCGAACGACAGAACCGCCCCCGCCTCGCACGCAAGCGCGCTTCCGATTGCGAGGTTCGTCGAACGCGCCACCTTCAGCGTCGCGCCCGGCTCGACGTTGATCGTCCCCGCGCCGGGCGTGGAGGCGTCGCCGTAGAGCAGCGTGGCCGCGTCCTTCACGTTCAGCGTACCGGCGAACGCATTGTTGTCGGTCGCGTTGAACACGACCGTGCCGATGCCCTCCACGTTCATGACGCCACCTGCGTATGAGCCAATTCCGCCCTCGAACGTAACCGTGCGCGCAACCGCCGGGTCGTCGAAGTCCGTCGTGCCGAGCGTGAGCGTTCCGCCATCGAATACGAACATCGCCTGGTTGTTGTCGGTGTACGGGTTCAGGGCGACCGTGTAATCCGCAGACGGGTCGATCCGTATCTCTTTCTCAATTGCGTAGTACGGGCTACAGTTCGCGCCGAGCCGACGGTTGTCGAGAAACGTGAACCCGCCGGAGCCGATTACGTATCTGGCCGTCCCCTCCTGCGCGTGCAGCCGGAAGCGCGGGTTTTCTTTGGTCGTTGTCGAAATGGAGTGGACCACCTTTCCGGCCCGGATCGTGCCGGTCGAAGACTCGGCGTAAATGCCGTTGAAATGGTTGGCGGCGTTGTACTGCGTATCGACTTTAAGCTCGTCCATGACGATCAAGCCGTCGTTCCGCCTGAACGCGGGATTGTAGCCGGCGTATGCGTATGAACCCATCTTCACGACCTGTCCGCTCTCCACGACGGCCCGCGTCGCATGGACCGCGCGCGGCACGACGACGCTTCCGTCGGACGACACGGGCAGCATGTCGGCCGCAAGCGGCGCGGCATCGCCCGCCGCGAACTCGTCCGCGTCGTATTTCACGAGCGACACGCTGTCGATTTGCGTGGCGTAACCGTTGTCATTGACAGAACCGTCGTACGCGAACTTGAGGACGTAGTCGCCCGCTTCCGGAAGATTCACGAGCCCGTTGAACTGCGACACCTCGCCATATTCAGTATCGCCGCCTAAGGCGAGCGGCTTGAATTCTGCGTATCCGCACACATTCGTCGTTGCGCCGCCGTCCTTTATCTGAAGCACATGCGCCGTCATCGGCAATCCGCCCTTATTCCATCTCCAGTGCAGGAACGAAAGGTGGTGGATTCCCGCATCGCTCACGGCGAACTGCTGCCAGAGGTCGAGCTTGGTTAGGGTGCCGCGGAAATAGAAGGCGTACTTCCCCATGGCGTGCGGCTTCTGGCTGCCGGCGTTGAATCCGACGCCTGGCTTCGCCAGGCCGACATTGGCCTCTCTTATTCCATTCCAGTGCGGATTGGAGTAATTACTGGAGTTGCCGGTGATATAGTTACTTCCCGACCCTCCGCCCGCCTCGAAGTCGCCGTTCTGGATGAGATTCGGGCTGCCGCAGCGGTTGACGACGACGTTGTCGATGAGGTTGGCGGTCTGCACTGCCGTATTTCCAGGCATGGAGAACTGGAGGGCGTAAGTTCCAGCCTCGGGAATCTCGGCGTAGCAATTGAAGGCGAACGCCTTGCCCCAACGCGCGTCGTCATGGTCGATCGCGCCAATCACGTTCGTCGTCGCGCCGTGCGCAAGCCGCACTTCCATCGCGAGATGCTCGCTCGCGTTGACCCAGCCGAGGTATGTGAACGACACGCGATAGAGCCCCGGTTCGGCGAACTCTATTTCCTGTTGCGCAAGAGACGTGTCCGTCGCATATACGTTGCGCATGAAGAGCGCGTACTTACCGGGCGACCAGAACGTCGCCAGAAAGTAGCCGCTCTGGTTGTACGAGCAAAGCCCCATCCAGTTATTCGCGTCAGCCACGCCGCCGCCCGTCCAGTACGGGTTGGAGTAGCCGCTGTCGCCGATTTTCGTGTAGTTGTCGCCCGAGATCGCCCCCGCCTCGAAGTCGCCGTTCCGCACGAGGTTCACGTCGCCGGCGCGGACAAGCGACACGTTGTCGATGGAGGTTCCCCCGTCCCCGCCGTTGCTCGGATGGTAGAACTCCAGACGGTAGCTTCCAGCCTCCGAAAGGTTCACGGGCGCAGAAAACCTTTGCGCGACTCCGGACGTCGTACTCGGTGCAAGTATTGCGACGTTGTTCGTCGTCGTTCCGTGTATTACGTTCACACGGACCTGCGCCGATGATTGACTCTGCCAAGCCCAGTAGTCAAAGGAGAGACGGTGGCATCCCGGCTGTGCGACCTCGAAATCCTGCACCGCCCAGGCATGGTTCCCGTTGCGTAGGAAGACGGCGTATGTGCCGATGTCGAAATTGACGTTTCCACTGAACGCGGAGTTTTGCACCGCGAGTCCGGCACGGTACGTGAGAGACCACCCAGGCACGACGCAACCGTCGCCGCCGTAGGCATACGTTCCATTGGCGCGGTTGCTGAGACGCGGCATGTACGTGCCTTCGTCCTCGAACGAACCGTTCTGGATCAGACTTTCGCCTGCCCACGACGGCGAGGGCGCCGTCGCTACGCAGATTGCGGCCGCGACAAGCGCGGCACTCCCGTTTTTCGGCAATATGGACGACATGTAATGCTCCTTTGTTACAAACCACGGTCGGGGAGAACCACTCCCCTCAACACAACCTATATTTTAGCATTTTTTTGTTTGCCGTCAAGTGGCAGTTTTGGGAATATCATCGCGCATGGACGCCATCGCGGTACAGCGTGACGGCGAGGATGCCGACGAAGGTTTCCGTTCCACGGCATTCAATGCGCAGCGCCTTCAGTTCCTTTGCGGGATCGAGGACGATGGCGTGGGCGTTTCCGTGCGTGGCGTTCTTACCGAACATCACCGGCCGCCCCTTCACCGCGTAGGGCTTGCAGTCCTTCGACATGTCGAGATAGCTCCACTGCCCGTGCATGTACGAAAGCCAGTCGTCGCAGTTGTCCGGCGGGACGAGCGGAAGCGCCGCCTCCGTGCCGTCGGCGTAGCGCACCTTCACGACCGCCGCCTCCATCCACGCGACATTGGGGTTCGTGACCACCGCCGTGAGCAGCGCGATCTTCCGCGCCCTGCCGGAGAGCGGAATCTCCACCGCGTCGGGGAACTGCTTGTAGAAGGAGACGAACACGGCGTTCACGAGATGCCCGTCGGCGGGCCAGTCGAGCTTCTTGGGCACGTAGTAGTCCTTCGGCCAGTGGCGGTTGTCAACGACCTCGTGCCGTTCCCACCAGCTGCGCCCGTTCGCCTGGAGCGTGCTGTGCTTGAATCTCGGAGAGTACTTCCCCGTGTGCAAAAGCCGCAGATTCTGGTTGAACGCCTGCGAGAGATCGACGTACTCCGCCTTCGTCCCCGGAGGAATCGAGAGGTCCGACCCCTCGCCCTTCGGATGCCCCCAGCGCGCATGGCGCGGCGGGATCGCCGCCCCCGCGAACTTCGGTTTCGGCGCGGCGGCGACCGTGACCGTCCCTGCGCGGCTTCCGCCCGTCACCTTCACGCCGCCCGTGCGCGTCCAGCGGTAGGAGACGTACGGGGACTTGATCTCCGCCTCGTTCCACGACGCGGGGAACGACGGGCGTATCTCCCGCCCGTC